>CAMLGD010000083.1 GCA_946479405.1 uncultured Vogesella sp. | reverse complement strand
GACATCACGACATCACGACATCACGACATCACGACATCACGACATCACGACATCACGACATCAAAATTATGATGCATCATATTTGTTGTATTTTTTGATTGCAAGCATGTCACCGTCCATTCCGGCGCATTTGCCTTTCCCCATCCTCGGCGCGACCGCAGCTGGCCGGCCAGCCATGCGGCCAACCTTGCTTGTACGCGCAAGCGGTTATTTTGCTTATTTGATGCATCATATATGCAGGCGCCGATGCTAGAATCTGGCCACTCAATCTTGCGGCACGCCCCACCATGACCGACGCGCTGAACACGCTGGAACACGACAACCTCGGCAGCACCGTCTACCACCTGCTGTGCAATGCCCTGATCCAGGGCAAGCTGAAGCCCGGCGAGCGGCTGAAGATCCGCGAGCTGGCAGCGCGGCTGGGCACCAGCGTCACCCCGGTGCGCGATGCCATCCTGCGGCTGGTGCAGGAGCAGGCGCTGGCGATGAAATCGGCGCGCGACATCCGCGTGCCGCACATGACGGTGGCGCGCTATCTGGAGATCCGCGCCATCCGCATCAAGCTGGAAGGGTTGGCCGCAGAAATGGCGGCGCAAAATGCCGACACCGATCAGATCGCACTGCTGGAAGAGCTGGTGCGGCAGAACGAACAGGCGATTGCCAACGGCGATACCGCCCGCGGCTGCGACCTGAACCAGCGCTTTCACTTCGCGCTGGTCGACATCGCCGGCATGCCCTTCCTGCAAGGCATTCTGTACCGCATCTGGCTGCAGATGGGACCACTGATCGCCGATGTCTACAGCGCCGGCGGCGACGACATGCTCGACTTCCACTACCCGGTGCTGGCCGCCATCCGCGCCCATGACGGCCCGGCCGCCGCCCGCGCCATCAGCGACGACATCCTGTGCGGCGGGCAGGTGATCCTGCAGCACCTGCAAGCCGCGGCGACAGCCGATGCCTAGCGCCCACACACCAGCGCGGATGCCAGCGTTATGCATCACGCCGGCGTCGGCTGCCGACAACTGCCGGCAGCCGCCATCCGGCACCGTAACGTTGGCCGCAACCGCAGGCAGGCGACCAGACCGCACTTCTGCCCGCCACGCTTCCACCCTGTTGATTAACCCTGCACCCAGCCGGTAACCCCGACATGTCCAGCACTCAACCCCACGCCTGGCTTGGCCAGTTCAAGATCCTGCTGTCTGCCATCGGCTTTGGCAGCATGGCCATCTTCGCGCGTTTTGCCTACGAAGACGGCGCCTCCACCCCCACGCTGCTGTTCCTGCGCTTTGCGCTGGCCGGCGCGCTGCTGCTGCCGTGGTGTCTGGTCAAGCGGCTGGAGTGGCCAGGCGGCCAGTCGCTGCTGGTGCTGATGCTGATGGGCAGCCTGGGCTACGCCGGCATGGCCGCCTGCTATTTCAACGGCCTGCACTATGCCAATGCCGGCACCATTTCGCTGCTGCTGTACCTGTTTCCCGCCATCGTGCTGGCACTGTCCACGCTGCTGCTGAAGGAGCCGTTCACCCGCCGCCGCCTGCTGGCGCTGTGCCTGGCATTGTCCGGCCTGCTGGTCACCGTCGGCGTGGACCTGCAGGCCCAGCCGCTGGGCCTGCTGCTGGGCCTGACGTCCGCAGTGATCTACTCGCTGTACATTCTGGCCGGCAGCCAGCTGGTACGCAGCGGCCATCCGCTGACCCATGCCTGCGTGGTGGTGCTGTCTGCCGCCAGCTGCTACGGCGTGTGGCTGGCCATCAACGGCTTCAGCCCGCCGCACAGTGCTGCCGGCTGGGGCTCGATTCTGGGCATCGTGCTGCTGGGTACGGTGGCGGCGCTGGCGCTGTTCCTCTCCGGCCTGCAAAGCACCGGTGCCACCCAGGCCTCGCTGATTTCCACCGCCGAGCCGGTGGTGACCATCATCCTGGCGTGGCTGTTCCTGGGCGAACAGCTCAGCCTGGCGCAGGTGCTGGGCGGCGCCTTGATCCTGTGCGCGGTGCTGCTGATCAGTCGCGAATCGCGCCCGGAGCAGGTATCGCTGACCGAGCTGCACGACTAGCCGGCGACGTCGGCCTATCGCAACCCGGCTGGCTTCCCTGTGCAGCCAACCTTTGCGCGTGCGCCGGTTTACGCCGCAGCCAGTCTGGCTTGCCGTGCCGCCGCCACCAGACCGTCCAGCCAGTCCTGATGGCCGTTGATCATTGGATTCGGCCTGGCCTGCGCCAGCGCCTGCGCCGGCACGCCGAGCTGGGTTTCCTGGGTCAGGATGCGCACGCGGTTGCCCGCCAGCTCCTCGATCAGCCAGGCATGGTGCACATCCAGCCGCTCTTGCGGCGTGCTGCCGGCCCAGCCATGCCAGGCCAGCCGCGCCGGCTGTCCCGGCACCGGCGCCACGCACTCCACCACCTCGGCCTCGACCGGGAAGCCGAAGGTCTCGAAATAGAAGCGCATGCCGAGCGCCAGCAGCGGCCCCTTGCCATCGTAACAGCGCGGGTTGGCGGAGTTGGCGTAGTACGCCGGCCATAACTGCGGCGTCGCCAGCAGCGGCCAGATGTCGAGCACGCCCAGCCCGCTGACGATCACTTCGTTGGAGCAGTAGTTGTCGGTAAAGCCCGGCACGTAGCCGGCTGGCCAGATGATGTCGCTCATGCTGATTCCTGCGGTTGGGTTGTGAGTGGCCGGGCGCCTGTCGCCACAGCCAGGCCCGCACTCTACTTGCAACCTACAGGCCGATAAATCACCATGAAATCACTTCATTGATTACATAAAAGAACAAGTCATGCGGAAATTCGACCCCGTCCAGCTGGGCAGCATCGAGCTGTTCTGCACCGCGGCGGAACTGTGCAGTTTTTCTGCCACCGCAGAGGCGCTGGGACTGACGCCGGCGGCGGTGAGCCGCTCGATCCAGCGCCTGGAGCAGCGGCTGGGCAGCCGCCTGTTTTCGCGCACCACGCGCACGGTGCGGCTGACCAGCGAGGGCGAGCTGTACCGCCAGGCCTGCCAGCAGGCGCTGGAACAGATTGCCGAGGCGGAGCGCGCACTCAGCGGCCAGCAGCAGGTGCCCAGCGGCTGTCTGCGCATCAGCGCCGGCACGCTGTATGCCAACTATCGCCTGCTGCCACTGTTGCCGCAGTTCACCGCCGCCTATCCGCAGCTGGAGCTGGAACTGAGCCTGAGCAACCGGGTGGTGGACATCGTCGACGAGGGCTTTGACCTAGCGATCCGCATCGGCACGCCACAGGATTCGCGGCTGATCGCGCACAAGCTGGAGGATGCCAGCGTCGGGGTGTTCGCCACCCCCGACTACCTGGCACAGCGCGGGGTGCCACAAACGCTGGCGGACTTACCGCAGCACGATTGCCTGCAGTTTGTACTGCCCACCACCGGGCGGGTGATGCCGTGGCTGTTTCGCGCCGCCGACGGCAGCGAGCTGGAGTACAGCAGCCATAGCCGGCTACGGCTCCTGGACGATGCCGCCGGCTGTATCAGCTGGGGTTTGGCCGGCGGCGGCCTGTTCCAGAGCTACCATTTCATCGCCGCGCCGGCGCTGGCGCGTGGCGAGCTGGTGGAGGTGCTGCCGGCCTACGCAGGGCGTTCGCGTCAGTTTTCCATCATCTATCCGCAGCACCGCCATGTCTCGGCCCGGGTGCGCGCCTTCGTGGCCTTCATGCGCGCGCAGCTGCAGCAACCACCATGCGGCCAACGTTGAGGCATCTACCGCTGCGGCAGGGATGTCCGCCATGTGGCCAAAAGTTCTACCAGCCAGCAGGCGATTACGTCTAAGCTTTCAGCATTAGCCGTCCGGGGAGGCCCGATGAGCAAACTGCTGCAGAGTTTTCGTGTGCGCCTGGTGCTGCTGTTTGGCAGCCTGTCGCTGCTGGTGGGCGCGGCCACCGCGTTTTATTTCGAGCAGGCCGCCTCGCAGGAGGTGGCCCAGTCGCGCGGCGAGGTGCTGCACGATGTCAGCCGCAATATTGCCCATGCGCTGGCAGAAAACCTGCACGAGCGTGACCGTGAAATCTCGCTGCTGTCCCGCTTTCCGGTGTTTCGCCGCAGCGAGCTGCACAGCCCGCAATTAAGGCAGCATCTCGAAGACATCAAGAACTCCTACCGCCACTATGCCTGGGTTGGTATCGCGGATATGACCGGAACGGTGCAGTCTGCAGCCGGCGGCCTGCTCGAAGGCCAGAACGTGCAGAAGCGACCGTGGTTCATCCAGGGCCGCCAAGGCGCGTATGTCGGCGATGTGCATGAGGCGGTGCTGCTGGCGAAAAAGCTCCCCAATCCCAACCCCAACGAGCCGCTGCGCTTCGTCGATTTTGCTGCCCCGATCCTGGGGCCGGATGGCAAGGTACGGGGCGTACTGGGCAGCCATGCCAACTGGGGCTGGGTGCAGGAAGTGGTGCAGCGCGCGCTCAGCGACAAACACGCCAGCGATGGCATGCAAGTGCTGCTCCTCAATCACAAGAACGCGGTGCTGTTCCCCTACTCCGCCGTCGGCGACCCGCTGCCGCCCGCACTGGCCAGCATCCGCGACGGCTACGCCACCATGCGCTGGCCCGGCGGCACCGCGTACCTGACCAGCAAGGTGGAGGTTGCCGCCCGGTCGAGCACCGAGCTTGGCTGGCAGGTGGTGGTGCGCCAGCCGTTGGCTGCAGCGCTGCTGCCGGTCAAGCAGCTGCAGCAGACGCTGCTGCTGATCGCCCTGCTGGCTTCGGTCGTGTTCATGCTGTGCGCGCTGTGGTTGGCAAGCCACCTCAGCCGCCCGATCGAGCAGCTGGTGCAAGTGGCGCAGCGCGTGGCCCAGGGCGACGAGGGCGCCAGTTTCGAAGCCGGCAAGCACAGCCTGGAATTGCAGAAGCTCGGCTCGTCGCTACGCGAAATGACCCAGCAACTGCTGGCCAGAAAGCAGGCGCTGGCTGAAAGCAACCGCCAGCTGGAACAGAAGGTGGAGGCGCGCACCGCCGAGCTTTCCGAGCTGTACCACTTATCCCCGGTCGGCTACCACTCCCACAATGCCGAAGGCATCATCACGCAGATTAACGACCGCGAGCTGCAATGGCTGGGCTATCACCGCGCAGAGGTGGTGGGCCGGCTGCACGTCAGCCAGCTGTTGCCGTCGACATGCCGCGCGGAATTTTCCGCCCAGCTGGCCGCCATGCAGCAAGGACAAACCGTCAGCACGGAAGATACCGAGTTCCTGCGCCAGGACGGCAGCAGCTTGCATGTGCGTATCAGCGCGAATGCGCATTTCGATGCGGCCGGCCAGTTTGTCTTCGCCCGCAGTGCCGTCATGGATGTCACCGCGCAGCATAGTCTGGAAGTGGCACTGCGCAGCCAGCAGCTCCTGAACCAGTCCATCATTCACGCCAGCGACAACGGCCTGCTGCTGTACCGGGCCGATGGCCAGTGCGTGCTGGCCAACGACGCCGCCGCCAGCATTCTGGGCTCCAGCCCGCAGGCGCTGCTGGAGCAGAATTTCCATCACAACCCGACCTGGCAAGGCAATGGTCTCTACCAGGCCGCCTTGCGCACCATGGCAGGCCGTACGGAACGGATACTGATCAGCGGCGACTCCTCATTCCACAAAGCGGTGGATTGCCAGGTCACCCTGCTCACGGTGGCGCACGAGGGCACGACCATGCTGTTGCTGGTGGTGAAGGATGTCTCCGAGCTGATGCAGGCCAACCGCGAGCTGGAACAGCTTGCCCGCCATGACCCCCTGACCGCACTGGCCAACCGCCGCTCGGCCAACGAGCGACTGCACGCGGAGTTCCTGCGCATGCAGCGCAGCGGAACAAGCTATAGCGTCCTGCTGCTGGATATTGACCACTTCAAACGGGTCAATGACACCTTTGGCCATGAAACCGGCGATCACGTCCTGCAGTTCGTCGCCAACCTCTTGCACGCAGGCGTGCGGGAAACAGATTTCGCCGCCCGCTTCGGCGGCGAAGAATTCCTGGTGCTGCTGCCGGATACCGCTCCACAGCACGGGCTGCTGGTGGCCGAGAAACTGCGTGCCAGCATCGCCGCGGCTACCGTGCCGCTGGTTGGGCAAATCACCGTCAGCATTGGCCTGGCAGCAGCCGCGGCCAACGATACCAATGAAGATGAGTCGTTGCGGCGTGCCGACAAGGCGCTATACGCCGCCAAACATGCCGGCCGCAACCGGGTCGAGTTGGCCGCAAGCAATGATAGTGCGCCCCGCTGAACTGGCCAGCTCCCGCACGCGGCTGCCAGCTGCAGCCCTGGCGCCGGACAGGCCGGTACCGCGTAAGCGCGATACGCTGGCGCGCGTCAAACGGCTTTTTTTTGCCTAGTAGATTCGATATGGTGTCGTTCTGCGGCCAACGTACGGCAACAAACCGACTGTCGATTAAGTTTCTGTCGAAACTCGCTACTATTTTAAATGGTGCCCAGCAAACCACTGCTCGCACACTCAAAAGATGACATAAGTGACAGTCAAGTCCCCACCGCCGCCCGAGCAAACCGCCACCACCGTCACACGCCCCCTACCCGTGCTGACCTTGCTGCTGGCGGCGGCCTACATCATCTGCGGCAAGCTCAGCCTGTTGCTGGCCATTCCGCCGGGCTACGCCTCGGCCATTTTTCCGCCCGCCGGCATTGCGCTGGCCGCGGCCTTCATCGCCGGCCGCCGTGCGATCCCCGGCATCCTGCTTGGCTCTTTTCTGCTCAACCTGTGGATAGGCTACGACAGCGGCCAGCAGCTCAACCTGGTCGGCAGCGGCGCCGCCTTGCTGATTGCGCTGGCCTCGCTGCTGCAGGCGGTGCTCGGCGGCAAGCTGCTGCGTCGGGTGATTGGCTACCCGGCCGCCTTCGACAACCTGCGCGACATCCTCTGCTTCCAGCTGCTGTCCCCGGCCATCTGCCTGATCAGCGCCACGCTGTCGGTCGGCGGCCTGCTGCTGCTTGACCTGGTACCGGCCAGCAGCGTGCAGCTCAGCTGGTTGATGTGGTGGATCGGCGATACCCTCGGCGTGCTGGTGCTGCTGCCGCTCACCATGGTGCTGGCGGGTGCGCCGCGCCCGCTGTGGCGCAAACGGGCCGGCACCGTCGCCATTCCGATGCTGTTTGCCTTCTTCTCCCTGGTGGTGCTGTACGTCAATGTCAGCCGCTGGGAACAGCGCGAGTCGATGCTTGAGTTCCAGCTGCAGTCGCAGCGCATCGCCGACACCATTCAGGCACGGCTGGACGAGCAGGAATCGCTGCTGGGACAAACCAAGGGGCTGTTTGCCGGCGATGATGAGGTCACTGCGGACGAGTTTCGCCGCTTTTCGCAAGAGGCAATCAAGCGTTTTCCAATGATCCAGGCCATCGAGTGGGCACCGCGCATAGGCCGTGCCGAGCGGCAGCAATTTGAAGCCGCACAGCAGGCCCGCCTGCCGGGTTTCAGCGTACGCGAGCGCGACCGGCGCAATGTGTTGCACGTGGCCGGCACACGCGAGGTCTATTACCCGATCACCTATATCGAGCCGTTGCAGGGCAACCAGACCGCCCAGGGCTTCGATGTCTTTTCCACGCCCGCACGGGCTGCTGCGGTAAGGCTGGCCATCGACAGTGGCCGCAGCGCAGCCACGCCACCACTACGCTTGGTGCAGGCCGCGCAACATCCATACGGCTTTCTGTTGCTGCATGCCGTCAAGACCGTGCGCGGTCAGGATGGCGTGGTGTTGTCAGTGATCCGCATCGATGACTTTGTGAAAAAACTGTTGCCGCGCGGCCAAACCGAGCTGTGCCTGCGGCTGCGGGATACCGCCGGAGCGCAGGTGGTTTACAACACCTTCCCCCAAGCCAAACAGCAGGCGGCATGGCAGCAAAAACTGGTTTTCGGCCAACGCGAACTGCTCATTGAGACTACCCCCAGCCCGGCCTATCTCGCGCAACATCGCGGCTGGCAAAGCGCTGTCGTGTTGGCCGCCGGCATTCTGGGCACCGGCTTGCTGGGCGCCTTTCTGATGCTGGGTACCGGCTACACCGCGCGGGTAGAGGCGCAGGTAGAAGAAAAAATCGGCGAGCTGGCAGAAAACGCGGAGAAACTCACCGGGCTGTACGAGCTGTCGCCGCTGGGCATTGCGCTGACCGACCTGACTGGCCGTTACCTGGATTTCAACCCGGCGTTCCAGCGCATCTGCGGCTATCCCGCAGAGGAGCTGAAAACCCTGGACTACTGGGCACTGACTCCCAGGAAATACGAGCAGGACGAGGCGCAGCAGCTGGCGCTGCTGCTTAGCCAGGGGCGTTACGGGCCGTACGAGAAAGAGTATCAGCGCAAGGATGGCTCCCTGGTGCGCATCAGCCTGAACGGTCTGCTACTGCATGGCAAAGATGGCGCGCAGTACATCTGGTCGATCGTGGAAGACATTACCGACCGCAAAAAGGCCGAAGAAGCACTACGCGATAGCGAGGAGCGCTGGAAGTTCGCGCTGGAAGGCGCCGGCGACGGCCTGTGGGACTGGAACATGCAGACCGGCGAGCTGTTCCTGTCGACCCGGGAGCTGGCCATCCTCGGCTACCCCGACGAACCACAGTCGACTTCCATCGACATCTGGGCTCCGCGCCAGCATCCACAGGACCAGGCCATCCGCCAGCAGGCGATTGCCGATTACCTGGCTGGCAACGCCCCGGTCTACACCTATGAATTCCGCAACCGCACCCGCGATGGCCGTTGGAAATGGATACTGGCGCGCGGCATGCTGGTCAGCCGCCTGCCGGACGGCCGCCCGCTGCGCATGATCGGCACCCATTCCGACATCGATGCGCGCAAGCGCAAGCAAGAACAGGAGGCGATACGCAGCGCGGTGATGGAAATGCTGGCCCGCGGCGGCAAGCTCAACGATGTGTTGGACAAGATCATTGCCAGCCTGGAAGCGGAAAACCAGGACCTGACCTACGCAATTTTCAGCCACGATGGCGAAGGCGGCACGGCGCTGGCCGGCACCAGCCTGCCGGCCTTGTGGTATCCGCCGCTGCCGGAAGTTGTGATGCAAACGGGCGACAGTGCAACACCCGGTGCGCTGTCCAGCAGCGGGCCACAAACGGCGGGTATCGCGCTGCCGGCCGGGCTGGAAATCTGCTGCTCGGAAGCCATCATCTCCGGCGAATCCACGGTGGAAGGCGTGCTGGTTTCCTTCCGCAAACACACCGGCAGCCACGCCCTGCCGGACCGGGAGCAACAGCGCCAAGCGGCCAACCTGATCAGCATCGCTATGCAGCACAAGCGCATCGAAGAACAGCTGCTGCTCGCCAATTCGGTCTACGAGACCATCGACGAGGCCATCATGGTGGTCGACCCCGACAACCGCATTCTTGCCGTCAATCCGGCGTTTGAAAAAATTACCGGCTACCGCTCCGACGAAATCATCGGGCAGGACCCCAAGCTGATGCGCGCCGCGCGCCAGCCAGAGGCCTTCTATCAAGAAGCATGGCGCGCCATTATGGAGACCGGCGGCTGGCATGGCGAAATGTGGTATCAACGCAAGAACGGCAGTGACTACCCGTTATTGATGAGTGTGAACACCATTCGTGGCGAAGACGGCCAGGTGCTGCGCCGCATTGCGGTGTTTTCCGACATCACCGCCAAGAAAATGGCGGAAGAGCAGATCAATTACCTGGCTCATCACGATTTATTGACCAGCCTGCCCAACCGCGCGCTCTATGCCGACCGGCTGACACTGGCCCTGGCCACCGCGCGGCGCAGCCAGGCGCGTCTGGCGCTGCTGTATATCGATCTGGACAACTTCAAGCCGGTCAACGATAGCCTGGGTCACGCCGTCGGCGACAAACTGCTGAAGATGGTGGCCAAGCGCATGCTGGAATGTGTCCGCGAATCCGACACCATTGCCCGCATCGGTGGCGACGAGTTCGTGGTGATACTGCCTGCCATCCACACCGAATCCGACGCCCGGCAGGTGGCAGAAAAAATCCGCACCGCCCTGGCCGAAACGTTCGCCATCGATGGCCACCAGCTGGCCATTTCCTCCAGTATCGGCGGCGCCGTATACCCGGAAGACGGCGATGACGAAAACAAGCTGATGCAGAATGCCGATGCCGCCATGTATCTGGCGAAAAAGAAGGGACGCAATATGGTGCGCTTCTACCAGCAGGGCGCCGGCCTGCTATAGCGCACGGCCCGCACCGGCAATCCTGGCAACTGCTGCGGCCAACGTTTCAGCCCGGCAGCAACTGAATCGCTCCCGCTTTCCTAGACACCTCAAGAGCCTCACACCAGGCCCGGCAAAGTGGGGGCATGAGCAGGCTGCATTTCCCCGCAGCGTTCAAGATTGAAGCCGTCAAACCGGTTACTGAACGCGACTATCCCGTCGCCGTGGGGGTCTCTGTCCACAGTCTAAACGCTACGCCCCCAAGCGTCTATCCGCACGCATGAAGGATGGCTGTACCTGGCCGTGGTGCTCGATCTGTTCTCGCGACAAGTCATTGGCTGGTCGATGCTGTCACGCATCGATAAAGCGCTGATGCTGAATGCCTTGTTGATGGCGGTATGGCGCCACCAGCCCAAGCAGGAGGTGCTGGTGCATTCCGACCAGGGAAGTCAGTTCAGTCGTTACGACTGGCAGGACTTCCTGAAGGCCCATCGCTTGGTGCCCAGCATGAGTCGGCGCGGGAACTGCCACGACAATGCCGTGGCGGAGAGTTTCTTCCAGTTGCTGAAGCGGGAGCGTATCAAGCGAAAAACCTATCACGACCGGGAAGAGGCCCAGCGGGACATCTTCGATTACATCGAGATGTTCTACAACCCGAAGCGCCAGCATGGTTCTGCAAACGGGCTATCGCCGGTAGCGTTTGAGAAGCAATATGTCCAACGGTTCAAGAGTGTCTAGAGAAACTGATGCGACTCAATCGTAGTTAATCCGAGGAATAGTGGGCCATCAATAGCTTGGCATAACCATAACGCCTAGATGTAACCGAAGGGAGCTCACCAAAAAAAACCCGATAATCGTGAGCAAAGGCGCCAAGATGCAAAAAACCCCAGCGAATAGCAGCGTCAGTAACTGAAAGACCAGACATCAAATCATGTCGAACATGATTTAGTCTCACCGCCCGCAGATATTTTGCTGGATTTGTACCAATAGCATTTTCAAATGCATATTGAATCGTACGGCGACTAAGATTTAGCTCTATGCAAAGTTCAGAAATAGAAAAAACACATGAATCAGGATTCTGCAGCAGTTGCCTAACTCGGCTGACAATATCCCAACTCTTGGCGGGCTTTGGCAAGCGCTCACAACTCAAGTCAGGAAAACAAGCAACTGCCTCCATTATTCCATAGAGTAAGTTTCTCTCGAGCAGCGATAAGCGTTCTTTATACTGCTCTGGAAAATCAATCTCACCAGCCTGGATTGAAATTATTGCCTGTTGTAATAGCTGCCTCATGTTTCCTGCTGCATCTGGTGTCAACAAGATAACTGGTGATGAAAATTTCTCCTGTAGCTCACGTCCAAGTTGCTGGTTAAAACCCGAACTCAGGGAAGGGATATCAAATTCAACATTGGCAACAATGTGGCGTTCGGGAGATAAAAACTCGAATTCGGAATAGCAGGAAAAAACATGCAGGGTATCTCTTGTGCTTTGCTCGCCGCACATTCTGGAATGGCCTTCCAGCTCCAAAGGAATGCCAATTGCCAGTCTGTTTTTTGGTACTGTGCCACGTTGCAATATTTTCTTATTCAAGTCTTCAACAAGAAAGCTCATCCCTCCCGCAGAGGCCATCGCGGAAGACCCTCGGAAGATGCCATCGGATATCTGTGTATAAGACAATCCCCATCCTGAAAATGAGCGTGCCTGGTCTTCCACATTACTGCTCACGCAGAAAGATGCGCTCACTGATGCTTGCAAGACATTTGAATTTTGCATATTTTAAAAATTGAACATCAGTTAAATAAACAGGAATATTGGCGACCTTGCTAAAAACAATTTTGCGATGCAGCAAAGCATTGCGTACAAGCCTATTCTGCTGAATTCTGCCCAGTGTCAAAACGACACAGAATGTCAAACTACACCAGACATGAGCTGCAGCACGATCAAGGCATGCAGTCTAGTCACAGAGTAAATCAGCAAGTAGGTACCTCCTAGTGCAAGGCATTGTGGCATGCCTCACATGGCGCACCGAGTTAGTTCATAACAGTGATCTACTACTGTAGCCAGCAATAACAATGCCTACCCGCAAAAAAAATTTCCTGTCATTATTGTTTTGCAACAACCGGGCAAAGACCTTATCTAGCGCATGGACTTCCTTGCCGGCAGTGACTTCCGTAGTAAAAATCAAAAGGCAACAAACCCATGGAAGACAAAAACGAATGGCATAAAAAAGCGTCACCTCAAATTATTGAGATGACGCTTTCTCAGGCTTAACGCAGTTAAGTATTAAATAGCGGAAAACCCGTTATCAACAAACAGGTGGGTGCCATTCACGAAGCTGGAGTCGTCCGATGCCAGAAACAGCGCGGCACTGGCGACTTCGTGCGGCTCGCATAGCCGTCCCTGCTGCTGAATAATCGCCGCTTCGCTGACATCGACACCCATGGCCTGCAGGTCTTGCAGCTCCTTCATGCCATGCGGCGTGCGGATGAAGCCGGGAGCGATGGCATTACAGCGGATACCCCGATCGCGATACTCAACGGCAATGGCTCTGGCAAACATATGGCAAGCGCCTTTGGTGGCATCGTAAAGCACCTCGCCCGGGGTGGCGCAGATCGCAGAGATGGAAGAGGTGCACACAATACTGCCCTTGCCTTTTCTGAGCATCTGCGGCAACACCGCCTGCGTCATCAGGAACATGCTTTTGACGTTCACCCCCATCAGCCAATCCCATTCGCTTTCCTGGATTTCCAGAAAAGGTTTTACGATCAGCGTTCCGGCATGGTTGAACAGAATGTCGGCATCGCCATAGCGGGCCTGTATTTCTGCCACCGCGGCAATGACGTCTGTCTGCTTGGCCACATCGGCGTAATGTGCCGATGCCGCCCCGCCTTCATCACGAATAACTGCCGCTACCGACCTGGCCAGCTCGATATTCCAGTCGACAATTGCCACGGTAGCCCCCTCACGGGCAAACAGCTCTGCCGCTGCGGCACCGCACCCGCTGGCGCCACCACTGATAATGGCCGTTTTTCCGGCAAGGCGTCCTGATGTATTTGCCATCGTAATATTCCTAACTGCTTAGCGCGTGGTTTGAGAAGACAGCTGGGCGCTTTCAAACACATCCAGATGCAGTTGCTTGTTACGATTGACGAGGTAGTACAGCACCCCCGGAATCACCAGCGCGGGCAGCCAGGAAATATCGGTACCGATAATCTGATCGATTGGTCCCTTGTAGAAAGACAGCTCCATGAACGGAATCTGTGCCACCACGGCAATTGCAT
>CAMLGD010000082.1 GCA_946479405.1 uncultured Vogesella sp. | reverse complement strand
CCTTCACCGGTCTGCAGCATGGAGATGTCGTTCTGGGTGTTGCGCATCGCCACTTTCATGCCGCTTACCTGGGCATTCAAACGGGTGGCGATCTGCAGGCCGGCGGCGTCGTCCATGGCGGAGTTGATGCGCAGGCCGGTGCCCAGGCGCTGCATGGAGGTGGACAGGTCTTTCTGGGTGCCTGCCAGTGCGGACTGGGTGGACAGGGAAGCGGCATTGGTGTGCAGACTGAGCATGACTAACTCCTTGTATGTTGTCGGATGCGGGCAGCGTTGCATGCCCTCACTGACACAAGGCGACGATCATCAGTCGAAGCTTAAATTTTATTTTGAAAATTTTTGCTCCAGCCGAAAGCTGGCGCTGTAAATAGCGGCTTTCCCGGCGGCCAGACATGAAAAACGGGGCCGCAGCCCCGTTTTTGACCAGCCATTGCGGCCAACCTTACAGTGTCAGACCACCGGTCACTTCGATGGCAGCACCGTTGATGTAGCTGGCTTCGTCGGAAGCGAGCCAGGCGTACACGTTGGCGATTTCTTCCGGCTGCGCCATGCGCTTCATCGGCACCTTGTCTTCCATGGCCTGGATCACTTTTTCCGGCATGGATTTCAGGATCGGGGTGGCCACAAAGCCCGGGCACACCGCGTTGGCGCGAATGCCCTTCTTGCCCAGTTCCTTGGCCCAGGTCTTCACGAAGCCGATCACGCCGAACTTGGACGCGGCGTAGTTGGTCTGGCCGAAGTTGCCGTACACGCCAACCACGGAAGACGCGTTGAGGATCACGCCGGCGCCCTGTTCGATCATGGTGTCCACCACGGCCTTGGTACAGTTGTAAACGCCCTTCAGGTTGATATCGATGACCTTGTCGAACTGGTCTTCGCTCATCTTGATCAGCTGGGCGTCCATCACGATGCCGGCGTTGTTGACCAGAACGTCAATGCGACCGAACTGCGACTTCAGTGCACCAACCATGTCGGCGATCTGAGCCCTGTCGGTAACGTCAACCTTGTAACCAACCGCTTCGGCACCGCTTGCCTTCAGCTCTTCCACCACGGCATTCACCGCGTCCAGATTGATGTCGCACACAGCGACGATCGCGCCTTCTTTGGCGAATTTTTCGGCAGTGGCCTTACCAATGCCACTGGCACCACCGGTAATGATGGAGACTTTCCCTTTCAAGCGCATAGTTCTTCCTTTGCTGAAATTGCAGGCGACCCGATAGTCGACCGGTTGTTGCCTCCACCACCGACCTTCGAGATAGCTATCCCTGTTTTTATCTGTCTTTGTATTTGTTATGCAGGTTGGCTACTGCAATTTATTGCACCGCACAACCTATCGTGCGGTGCAATATAGCGCATGGTTGCCGCGAAGGTAAAGCAATCGCTCTAGCAGCTTTACCGGCGCTGCCACGGGTGTGGCAAGATGGGTTCAACATGCAAAAAGGGTGGCTTTCGCCACCCTTTCTTGCATTCCGGGAACCGCTTATTCCAGGCCCTTGCTGGCCAGGTAGTCCTCGTAGTTGCCGGTGTAGTAATCGTAGCCGCCCTTGCCATCCAGTTCGATGATGTGGCTAGCCAGCGAGCTGACGAACTGGCGGTCGTGCGACACGAAAATCAGGGTGCCCTTGTACTTTTCCAGCGCCATGTTCAGGGCTTCGATCGACTCCATATCCATATGGTTGGTCGGTTCGTCCATGATCATCACGTTTGGCTTCTGCAGGATCAGCTTGCCGTACAGCATACGGCCCTTCTCGCCACCGGACAGCACGCGCACCGCCTTGTCCACGTCATTGCTGCCAAACAGCAGACGGCCCAGCGTGCCACGGATCACCTGCTCGTCGTCCCCATCTTGGCCCCACTGGCGCATCCACTCGGTAAGCGTCCAGTCGGAATCAAAGTCAGCTTCGTGATCCTGGGCAAAGTAGCCCACCTGTGCCTTTTCCGCCCACTTGATACTGCCGCTGTCGGCGGTAACGCCTTCGGCAAAGTGCGCCTCAAAGGCACCGGCCAGCAGTTTTACCAGTGTGGATTTACCGGCACCGTTGGGGCCGATGATGGCCAGGCGTGCGCCCGCTTCCAGAATGAAGCTCAGATTCTTGAACAACACCTTGTCGCCATAGGCCTTGTTGATGCCGGAAACATCCACTGCCTGACGGTGCAGCTTCATCTTGTCGTCCATCTCGAAACGAACGAACGGGCTCTGACGGCTGGAAGGCTTCACTTCCACCATATCGGCCTTCAGCTTGTCTACCTGCTTCAGACGGCTGGTGGCCTGGCGCGCCTTGGACTTGTTAGCCGAGAAACGGGCCACGAATTCCTGCAGATCCTGAATACGCTCCTTGGCCTTGGCATTGGAGCTGAGCTGACGTTCACGCGCCTGGGTGGAGGCGATCATGTAGTCGTCGTAGTTACCCGGGTAGATGCGGATGGTGTTGTAGTCCAGATCCGCCATGTGGGTGCACACTTCGTTCAGGAAGTGGCGGTCGTGCGAGATGATGATCATGGTGGAGTTGCGCTCGTTCAGCACATGCTCCAGCCAGCGAATGGTGTTGATGTCCAGGTTGTTGGTCGGTTCGTCCAGCAACAGGATGTCCGGGTTAGAGAACAGTGCCTGCGCCAGCAACACGCGCAGCTTCCAGCCCGGCGCTACTTCGCTCATCGGGCCAAAATGCTGCTCGACCGGAATGCCCACGCCCATCAGCAGCTCGCCGGCACGCGCTTCGGCAGTGTAGCCGTCGTACTCGGCAAACTTGGCTTCCAGATCGGCCGCACGCATGTAATCGTCTTCGGTGGCTTCCAGGTTGGCATAGATGGCATCGCGCTCGGACATCGCGGCCCACATCTCGGTATGCCCCTGCAGTACCACGTCCAGCACGCGCTGGTCTTCATAGGCGAACTGGTCCTGGCGCAGTTTACCCAGCCGCAGGCCGCTTTCGATCGCGACTTCACCGCTGGTCTGCTCCAGGTCTCCGCCCAGGATCTTCATGAAAGTGGACTTGCCGGAACCGTTGGCACCGATCAGGCCATAGCGGTTGCCTTCGCCAAACTTCACGGAAACCTTGTCGAAAAGCGGCTTGGCGCCGAACTGCATGGTAATGTTGCTTGTCGTAATCACGCGGCTAATTCCTTATACCAGTCTCTGATGTGTACCGGAAAACCGTGCATTTTAGCACAAACGTCCTAACAATCAGCGGCTTGCGCCTTGTACGTATTGCTTGCGCCCGGCAACGGGAATTCCGCTACAATCAGCCGTCTCTATTCAACTCTTATCCAGATAGGCAGACCCATGCTCACCGGCAGCCTTGTTGCACTGGTCACCCCGATGTTCGAGGACGGCCAGGTCGATTTCGAATCGCTCAATCGTCTCGTAGACTTCCATATCGCCAACGGTACCGACGGTATCGTTGCCGTCGGTACTACGGGTGAATCCGCCACTCTGGGCGTGGAAGAACACATCAAGGTCGTCGAGGCCGTGGTAAAACATGCCGCCGGCCGCACCCGCGTGGTAGCAGGCACCGGCGGCAACTCTACCGCCGAAGCCATCGAACTTGCCCGCCTGGCCAAGACTGCCGGCGCCAGCCACACCCTGTCGGTAGTGCCGTACTACAACAAGCCGACCCAGGAAGGCATCTACCAGCATTTCCGCGCTATCGCGGAATCGGTGGATATCCCGGTGATCCTGTACAACGTACCGGGCCGTACCGTCGCCGACATGAGCAACGATACCGCCCTGCGTCTGGCTCAACTCGACAACGTGGTTGGCCTCAAGGACGCTACCGGCGATATCGGTCGCGCCTGCGATCTGGTACTGCGCGCACCAGCCGATTTCGCCCTTTATTCCGGCGACGACGCCACCGGCATGGCCTTCATGCTGTGTGGTGGCCATGGCGTGATTTCAGTAACGGCCAACGTTGCACCGCGTCTGATGAGCGAACTTTGCAAAGCCTCCCGTGCCGGTGAAACCTTCACCGCCCGCAAGATCAACGACCAGCTGCAAGGCCTGCACAAGCAACTGTTCATCGAACCCAACCCGATTCCGGCCAAGTGGGCAATGTACCGCCTGGGGCTGATGCCTGCCGGTCTGCGCCTGCCGCTCACCCCGCTGAGCAGCAGCGCCGAATCCATCGTCGAAGCCGCCATGCGCCAGGCCGGCGTACTGTAACCAGCCGAACATGCCAATGAATAAAACCCTGATGACCGGCCTGCTGTGTGCAGGCCTGCTATCCGCCTGCGCCAGCAGCAATCCGGACAGCAAGTACGATTTCAAATCCGACTCGCCAAAAGCAAAAGCCAGCCTGGAAGTCCCACCGGACCTGAGCCTGCCGAGCCAGCAAGACCGCTATCCGCTGCCAAGCAGCACCAGTGCACTGGCACAACAGCAAGCAGCAGCCCAGCCGGGCAAGCCGGCCAGCCAGGCCATCCTGCAGCAGACTGCCAATGCCAGTCTGGAACGCGCCGGCAGCCAACGCTGGGTCAGTGTGCAGAACAAGTCCCCGGCAGAATTGTGGCCGCTGCTGAAGGCATTCTGGCAAGACAACGGCTTCGTGATCCAGAACGAAGATCCGGAAATCGGCTACATGGAAACCGACTGGGCGGAAAACCGCGCCAAGCTTGGCAGCGGTGCCATCCGCAACATGCTGGAAACCGTCGGCCTTGGCTCGGTGATGTCCACGCCGGAGCGCGACCGTTTCCGCATCCGCATCGAGAAGAATGCCAACGGCACTGATGTCTTCTTCAGCCATCGCGGCATGTATGAGATCTACATCAACGAGGCCAAGGAAGAAACCCGCTGGCAGCCGCGCCCGACCGACCCGGAGCTGGAGGCAGTCTTCCTGGAGCGCTTCATGGTGCGTCTGGGCGTGGATGAAAAAGTTGCCGCAGCCCAAAGCCGCGCCCAAGCCACCACTACCGCAACGCCCGCCGCAAAGGCACGTATTGCCGATGGTGTCATTCAGCTTGACGACAGCTTCGACCGTGCCTGGCGTCGTGTCGGCCTGGTACTGGAACACAACGGCCTGACCATCACCGACCGCGATCGCTCGCTGGGCGTGTACTTTGTCAGCCCGGCGGAAGATGAAGCCAAGGCCAAGGAAAAAGAAAGCGGTGGTTTCTGGAGCAGCCTGGCCTTCTGGCGCGACAACACCAAACCGGCCGATGATGCCCGCGCCAGCCTGCGCGTGCAGCTGACCGCCGCTGGCGAACGCCAGGTGAAAATCGACGTACGCCCTGAAGGCAACACCCCGCTACCGGCCAAGCAAAAAGAACAACTGCTGCAGAAAATGGCAGCCGAGCTTAACTAAGCCCGCACTGTTGCCCACAAAAAAGCCCGCAAGTGCGGGCTTTTTTTACGACATACGTCGGCTAGTACAAGGTACAGGCAACAAAAAACCGGCCATAGGCCGGTTTTTTCGCAATCACAAAAGTGATTACTGAGCTGCGGAAGCTGCCGGAGCGGAAGCGTCAGCTGCCGGAGCGGAAGCGTCAGCTGCCGGAGCGGAAGCTTCAACCGGAGCGGAAGCCTCAACGGCCGGAGCGGAAGCTTCTACCGGAGCTTCTTCTTTTTTACCGCAAGCGGACAGAGCAACGGCCAGCAGGGCAGCAACGAGGAGCGACTGTTTCATTTGGTTATTACCTTTGAAAGTAAGTTGAACAAGACGTCTGGTTCACTACCTTCTCAGCAAAAACGCTTACTAGAGAAAGCAGTGGAGATACTGTCAGTGCGCAGGATTGTAGCACGAATAAAATTGCTGGGAAGAGGGGATGCGCTAATTTATTGCAGATATTTCGCTCTTTAATGCTGCACCGCAGCAATAAGAACAATCCACCCACCTCTCCCGCAGCCAACATTCTTCGTTTTCGATCCTGCGAGAATATTGGCATGTTACGGCAATTAGCCGGCCTCTACCAGTGGGTACCACCATCCGGTGAGGTAACCTTCATACAATGTGGGCAACATCGTGTCTGTAATGCCAGTCCCGGCGAGCTGCCTGTCATTGGCCAATTGTTGCCAAGCACTCAGGTCTGCCAGTTCACATTCCAACACACTTCCGTTGCAGTACAGCATTTCATTGGCATAAAGAATCTGGCTTTTCAAATCCAGCACGATGCCATGTTGTTGAACTGCATCGGCAAATTCCTGCTCGTCCAGCTCATCATCCGGCGCATCGTAGAATACGTGCGCCTTGGGCTCGGTAAGGTAGTGCCCAAGAAAATCAGTCACCGTCGCCTCGTCCCAGCGAATCTCGCGCAGCATGCGGCCAACCTGCGCCACCATACTGTCATCGATACGCGCCGGGTCGGTTTGGGTCGTCAGCAGTGGATCGGCATATCTACCATCCATGCAAATACGGTCCTGCAGGTAAACCAGGAATTCAGTGGCCAATTCTTGTGCGGAGGGTGCCCTGAAGCCGATGGAATAGGTCATGCCCGGTTCCAGCGCCACGCCGTGATGCGCGCAGCGGGGCGGCAGATACAGCATGTCGCCGTGCTCCAGAATAAACTCCTCTTCCGGCTGGAAATCCCGCAGCACCTTGATCGGCGCATCTTCGATGAAGCTCTCATCCTGCTGGGTCGAAATCTGCCAGCGCTTGCGCCCACCCACCTGCAACAGGAATACATCATAAGAATCAAAATGCGGCCCCACCGTCCCGCCCGGCGGCGCATAGCTGATCATCAGATCATCCAGCCGTGCATACGGAATGAAATTGAAGCGCCACAGGATATCGGCCACGTGCGGCAGATGGTGATTCACGTTCTGCACCAGGATGGTCCAGTCGCTTGCCGGCAGGCGCTTGAAGCGCGACGGGCGGAACGGGCCGCGCTCCAGCTTCCACTGGCCGTTGCGGAACTCGATCAGGCGCGACTCCACCTCTTCCTGCGTGGCTAGCTCGGACAACACCTCAAAATCCACCAGCTCGCCGACATCCTTCAGCGCGCCACGAATCAGCAACGGCTTTTTATGCCAGTAATCCTGCAGGAAGGTCGCGGCTGACATGCCGCCCAGAAGGTCAATTGGTTTCATGGCAATTTCTCGTTGTGCCATCAGGCAATGGTTTACAATATCAACAGCGTGTTTTTCGCAGAAGTCTGCCGCACCTGCCGCCATCACAGCGTGCGATGCCGCAAACTTCCCTTCATTTTCTTTACGACGGTACCGCCTCATGCAAATCGTTAAAAACTCGGTCGTGACTCTCCATTACGAAATGTACGACGCCGATAACAACCTGCTCGACAAGACCGAAGATCCGATCGCCTACCTGCATGGCGGCTATGACGGCATCTTCCCGATGGTAGAAGAAGCCCTGCATGGCAAAGCCGTTGGCGAGTCCGTTACCGTGACCATGAGCCCGGACGATGCATTTGGCGATCCGGAAGAAGAGCTGATCCGCGTTGAGCCGCTGGATGCCCTGCCGGAAGATGCCGAAGTCGGCATGATGTTCGAAGCTGACGATCCGGAAACCGGCGACATCATCCTGTTCCGTGTCACCAACGTGGCCGACGGCAAAGCCGTGCTGGATGGCAACCACCCGCTGGCTGGCCTGACCATCCGCTTCGTGGCTACCGTGGCGGAAGTTCGTCCGGCCACTCAGGACGAAATCACCCATGGTCACGCCCACGGCGAACACGGCCATCACCACTAAGCCGCGGCTAGTGCGCTGACAAAACGGGGCTCAGGCCCCGTTTTTGTTTTGTCGCCACGCCAGGACCACCAACAGCAACACCAGCAGGTTGTAGCCAAGATAGGCCTCGTTCGGCACGCCGCGCCACAGCTTCCACAACGTCACCGCAACCAGCACCGGCAACAATAGCGCCAGCAGCAGCCGCGCATGCGGCCAACGTTTTGCCGGCACGCGCCACGCCAGTGCCGCCACCGCATACCCCACGGCGGCGCCGACGCTCACATCCAGCGGCCAGTGTACCCCGATGGCCAGGCGCGATAGCGCCACCAGGCACACCAGCAACAGCCCGCCCGCCCGCAGCGCGACACCGCCCCCCTTCAGCAGCAAGCCGCACAGCAAGGCCACTGCAATAGCATGGCCAGATGGAAACGAGCCGTTCGCCGGCAGCACATCCAGCAACTGCACGCTTCCCACCGGCAATACCAACGGTGGGCGCGGCACCGCGAACCCCGCCTTCAGGCCGATGGCGGCAGCGATACCCAGTACGAGTGCCAGCATAAAACGCGGCAGCTGCTCCGGTTGTCGCACCGCCCGCCACAGCAGCAACGCGATCACCAGCGTCCACTCCCCTGCCATACTCAACAACCGCCAGCCCACTGCCGGCAGGCTGTGCGCAGCATGGTGCAACGCGGTGAACAGCACCTGATTGCTGCCGCTTGCGGCCAACATCAGTGCCAACAACACCCACAGCATGGCCAGACGCAGATTGCTCACGGTTGCCGACCCAGGGTTACCCGGTCATTGCCCGCCAGATCCGGCAGGGTCGCCACCAGCTGCAAGCCGGCGGTGGCGAACAACTCACGACATGCCGCCCCCTGATCGTAACCGTGCTCCACCAGCAACCAGCCGCCCGGCAACAAGCGCCCGGGTGCGCTGGCGGCAATCTCGCGCAGGCAGGCCAGACCATCGTACTCATCGGTCAGCGCCATGCGCGGCTCGAAGCGCACATCGCCTTCGTCCAGATGGTGATCATGCCGTTCGATATACGGCGGATTGCTGACAATGGCATCAAAGCGCATGTCTGCCGGCAGTGGCGACAACCAGCTGCCGTGATAGAACTGCACCGCCGCAGCAAGGTTGGCCGCATTGGTCTGCGCCACCGCCAGCGCGGCAGGCGACAGATCGACCGCCGCCAACTGCCATTGCGGCGCCTCCAGTGCCAGCGTGCAGGCGATGATGCCGCTGCCGGTACCCAGATCCACCACCCGCGCCGCGCGCGTGCGGCCAACCTTGTCCAGCGCCGCCTCCACCAGGTGCTCGGTTTCCGGGCGCGGAATCAGCACCGCCGGGGAGACCGCAAAATCGCGACCGTAGAATTCGCGCTTGCCCAGCAGGTAGGCCACCGGCTCACCGGCAAGGCGCCGTCCCGCCAGGGCGGCAAACGCCTGCCACTGCGCTGCTGGCAGCTCGTCCGACCCAGCGGACACCATTGCCGCGTGGCTCAGACCAGTAACGTGGGCGAGCAACAGCCGCGCCTCCAGGCGCGGCAGCTCGAAATGGCGCAGGGCTTGGTTAAGTGTCGGCATGATTTACAACAGGAACAGGCTGGCCAGCCCCAGGAAGATGAAGAAACCGCCGGAGTCGGTACAGGCGGTAATCAGGACGCTGGAACCCACCGCCGGATCCTTGCCGAAACGCTCCATGGTGGTCGGGATCAACACCCCCATGGTGGCGGCCAGCATCAGGTTCAGCGTGGTTGCGGCCAGCATCACCAGCCCCAGCGAGAAGTTGCCGTACATCATCCAGGCCAGCAGGCCGAGCATGCCGCCCCACACCAGGCCGTTGATGACGCTGACGCCCAGCTCCTTGCGCCACAGGCGCCGCGCCTGGCCGGCCTGCAACTGGCCCATGGCCAGCGCCCGCACGATCATGGTGATGGTCTGGTTGCCGGAATTGCCGCCGATACCGGCCACGATCGGCATCAAGGCGGCCAAGGCCACCAGCTTTTCGATGGAACCTTCAAACGCACCGATCACCCGGCTGGCGACGAACGCAGTGCACAGGTTGATCGCCAGCCACGACCAGCGGTTCTTCACCGAGTCGATCACTGGCGCAAACAGGTCTTCCTCTTCCTTCAGACCGGCCAGGTTCAGCGCCTCGGTATCGGATTCCTCGCGGATCACGTCCACCATCTCGTCCACGGTCAGGCGGCCGACCAGCACGCCCTTGTCGTCCACCACCGGCGCAGTCACCAGGTCATAGCGCTCGAACGCCAGCGCCGCATCCACCGCCTCTTCTTCCGGGCTGAAGCTCACCACCTCGGTGGCCATGATGTCGGCCACCTGCGCCTCCGGATCGGAGATCAGCAATTTGCGGATCGGCAACACGCCTTTCAGCACGCCGTCTTCATCGGTAACGAAAATCTTGTCGGTCTGATGCGGCAGCTCGTCGAAGCGGCGCAGGTAGCGCAGTACCACCTCGCAGCTCACGTCGGCGCGGATCTTCACCAGCTCGAAGTCCATCAGCGCACCGATCTGGTGCTCTTCGTAGGACAGCGCCGATTGCAGCTGCTGGCGCTCTTCCTCGTCGAGACCGCCCATCACCTCGTACACTACCTGCCGCGGCAGATCGGGCGCCAGGTCGGCCAGCTCGTCGGCATCCAGCTGCTCGGCCGCCGCCACCAGCTCGTGCTGCTCCATCGAGTCGATCAGCGACTCGCGTACCGCGTCGGACACTTCCAGCAGGATGTCGCCTTCGTCATCGGCATCCACCAGATCCCACACCAGCAGGCGGTCGTCCAGCGGCAGGGCTTCCAGAATGTAGGCGATGTCGGCTGGGTGCAGCCCCTGCAGCTTGTTTTCCAGCTCGGCCAGGTTCTGCTTGTGGACCAGCGACTCCACCAGGTCATGCTTGGGCATTTCCTGGCGATGGACGAGCTCCTCCACCAGATGCTGGCGCTCAATCAGGCGCTGCACCTGCAGCAGGTTTTCCTGCAGACGATCGGTAGGTTGTTTCTTGTCGACAACCGTCATGCACGTCTCCTTCCGCCCAGGGCGGAGTGCACGCACAATCCGGCAATAGGCGGGGTTATTGGTCAGCCAGGGTGGCTGTTAAAAGATAGGGCAAATGAAAACTGGGTAAGTCCATGAGTAAAACCGCGCTCCCTGCGCAGCCATCACGAATAGAGGCGCGCATTGTAACATGCCGCCTGTGGGCAGCGGTTACCGATTGTTGACAGCACAATGGCCGCGGACGGGCGGTCGGCGGCCATGCGAAATCGGCATACAAGGGGGTTTATGGCGTGTCCGCGTAGGCCATGCGCCGCTGGATGATGCGGGTCTTGCGCGCCAGTCCCGGCGCATTGCGATGGGCATCGTAAAAACGCGGGTTGGGCACCATGGCGGCCAACTTGGCGGCCTGGCTGGCGGACAGTCTGGCGGCGCTGTTGCGGTAATAGTATTTTGCTGCCGCCTCGGCACCAAACACGCCATTACCCCATTCGATCACATTGAGATAGATCTCGAAGATGCGGCGCTTGTCCATCACCGCCTCCAGCATCACCGTAATGGCCGCCTCTTCCAGCTTGCGCCACGGGGTCTTGCGGCTGGACAGAAACAGGTTTTTGGCCAGCTGCTGGCTGATGGTGGAACCACCGGCCACGATGCGCCCCTGCTTCAGGTTCTTGTCGAACGCCGCTTCGATGCCATCCCAGTCAAAGCCTTCGTGATCGACAAACTTGGCATCCTCGGAAGCGATCAGCGCCCGTTTGAGGTTGCCGGAGATACGCTCGTACGGCACCCACTTGTGGCGCAGCTCGGCCTCCGGATCATCCTCCTGCAGCTTGGCCAGCTGCTCGTTCATGAACGCGCTGGCCGACGGGTTGTTGCTGCGCCAGTAGACGATGTGGCTGAAGATCCACAGGTTGTACAGAAAAAGGGCGGCCAACAGCACCGCCCCGATTCGCAAGCCCCAGCGCAACACTTAGGCCAGTACCTCGCGCAGCAGGTTGGTCACCTTGCGGGTATCCGGCTGCACACCACGCCAGATGCGGAACGATTCCGCCGCCTGCTCTACCAGCATGCCCAGGCCATCGGCCAGCATGCCGCAGTGCTCGGACTGGGCGCGGCGCAGGAACGGGGTCAGACCGCGGCTATACACCATGTCGTAGGCCAGCGAACGGCCGCTGAAGATACCGGCCGGAATCGGCGGCAACTCACCGGACAGGCTGGTGGAGGTACCGTTGATGACGATATCGAACTGTTGTCCGGTCAGTGCCTCGTAACTGCTGGCACTGATCTGCCCCAGCGTACGGAACTGGTGCGCCAGCGCCTCGGCCTTGATCACGGTACGGTTGGCAATGGTCACGCTGCCCGGTTTTTCCGCCAGGATCGCCGGCAGCACGCCGCGCACGGCGCCACCGGCGCCCAGCAGCAACACGCGCTGGCCGGCCATAGCCACGTCCAGGTTTTCCACGATGTCACGCACCAGGCCGACGCCATCGGTATTGTCGCCATACACCTTGCCATCACGGAAACTCAACGTATTCACCGCCTCGGCCAGACGCGCGTTGTCGGTGACCTCATCGGCAAAACGGAAGGCATCGCCTTTGAACGGCAGCGTGACATTGAGCCCCTTGCCGCCGGCAGCGGCGAAGGCGGACACCACTTCGTCGAACTTGCCCAGATCGGCAAACAGCTTTTCATACTGCAGGGTCTGGCCGGTGGCATTGGCGAATTCGGCATGGATGAACGGAGACTGGCTGTGCGACACAGGGTTTCCGATGACGGCGTAACGATCGATCATGGTCTACATCTTCCGGTAAGGGTAATTGGGCAAGCCGGTGGCAGCCGCTTGGCCGAGGGCACACTTTGCCTTGTCGGCCAGGAAACTGCAACCGTTGCCCCGCCTTGCTGTCAGCCCTGAATCCAGGGCAGACCAGCCGCCTTCCAGCCGTTGACGTTACCGCGTTGCTGCGCCGCATCGCGATCGCCCTCGAAGCCTTCCAGAATGTTGTACACATCGCGGTAGCCAGCCGCTGTGGCCAACTTGGCCGCCTCGTCGGAACGGGCGCCGGAACGGCAGATGAACAGCACGGTGGCGTCCTTGGCCACCTGCGCCTCCAGCTGCACCACAAACTGGGCATTGGGCACCATGCCCGGGAAGGTGCGCAGCTCCACGCGCACCGCCTCCGGTATCACGCCGACAAACTGCCACTCGGCGGCACTGCGCACATCCACAATCACGCTGTCCGGCAGCGCCTGGCGCAACGCCCAGGCTTCGGCCGGCAACAACGCGCCACTATAAGCAAGACCGAGTTGGGCGCCGCGCTCGCGTGCCGTGGCCAGCAGGTTTTCTGTCGTCATGTTGTATTCCTTCTAACGCCGGCGCCTGGCGCCGCGGGTGAATGGGCTGTCATCGGGACATCACAGTGTCACCTGCATGATAATGGCTGTCATCAGTCAGCGGGCAAATGGCACAAAAGTCGGTTTGTCGCACCAATTTGACGCAGCGATTACACCCCTCGCCTCAAGTTGGTGCACCATAATGGATCGAGTGCGGGCAACCTTGCGCCAGCGCCCTGAAATAGCGCCATTACAATCTGGCACGCTTCATGCTTTAACCCTGGCACACCTGTATTGAGTGCCTACAATCCCCGGCACATAGCTTTCTCACTAGGAGATATCCATGGCGGTTGCAGACGTAGTCAAGCTGATTCAAGACAACGACGTAAAATTTGTTGATTTGCGCTTTACCGACACAATGGGTAAAGAACAGCACGTTACCATCCCGGCACACGTACTGCTGGACGATGCCGACGCATGGTTCGAGAACGGCCACGCGTTCGATGGCTCCTCCATCGCCGGCTGGAAAGGCATTCAAGCCTCCGACATGCTGCTGATGGCCGACCCGGCTACCGCCAAGATCGACCCGTTCTTCGACGAGCCGACCGTATTCATGTCCTGCGACGTGATCGATCCGGCCGACGGCAAAGGTTACGACCG
>CAMLGD010000081.1 GCA_946479405.1 uncultured Vogesella sp. | reverse complement strand
CACCAGGTGCTGCACATCCTGACCCAGGAATACAGCATCGACGGCCAGGAAGGTGTGCGCGAGCCGCTGGGCATGAGCGGCGTGCGGCTGGAAGCCAAGGTGCACATCGTTACCGGCGCGGTATCCGCGGCACAGAACGTGGCCAAGTGCGTGCGCCGTTGCGGTCTGGAAGTGTCCGACCTGGTGCTGCAGCCGATGGCGTCAGCCAACGCGGTGCTGTCGGAAGACGAGCGCGAGCTGGGCGTGTGCCTGATCGACATCGGCGGTGGTACCACCGATATCGCGGTGTACGCCAACGGCGCCATCCGCCATACCGCGGTGATTCCGATTGCCGGTGACCAGATCACCAACGACATCGCCATGGCGCTGCGCACCCCGACCAAGGAAGCCGAGGACATCAAGATCCAGCACGGCGTGTCGCTGGTTGGTCTCGCCGATCCGTCGCAGATGATCGAGGTGCCGGGGGTGGGTGAACGCGGTCCGCGGCAGATGTCGCGTGCCACCCTGGCCGAAGTGATCGAGCCACGGGTGGAAGAATTGTTCCAGCTGGTGCAGCAGGAGCTGCGCCGCAGCGGCTTCGAGGAAGTGTTGTCCTCGGGCATGGTATTGACCGGTGGTGCCAGCCTGATGCCGGGCATGGTGGAACTGGCCGAAGAAGTGTTCCACATGCCGGTGCGCATCGGCGTACCGAAGTATGTGGGTGGCTTGTCGGAAGTGGTGAAGAACCCGCGCTTCTCGACCGGCGTGGGCTTGCTGCTGTACGGCAAGGACCAGATGCAGCCTCGTATCGGCCACAAGTCTGATGGCGCCGGTGTGGGGCAGATGTTCCAGAAGATGAAGGCGTGGTTCGCCGGCAACTTCTAAGCAGGTAAGCGATTCGTCCGTCAACAGCTCATCTTTTTACAGGAGAGGAAAAATGAGCGGCATGGTATTCGAAGTAATGCAAGAAACTGCCAATGCGGCAGTGATCAAGGTGATCGGTGTAGGCGGTGGCGGCTGCAACGCCATCGACAACATGATCGACAGCAAAGTGGCTGGTGTGGAATTCATCTGCGCCAACACCGATGCACAGGCGCTGCAACGCAACAAGGCGGGCCTGAAACTGCAGCTGGGCAACAACCTGACCCGCGGTCTGGGTGCCGGTGCCAATCCGGAAGTTGGCCGCAGCGCGGCACTGGAAGACCGTGAGCGCATCGCCGAGATGCTGCGCGGCGCCAACATGGTGTTCGTTACCGCCGGCATGGGCGGTGGCACCGGTACCGGTGCGGCACCGGTGGTGGCGGAAGTGGCCAAGGAACTGGGCATCCTCACTGTCGGCGTGGTAACCCGTCCGTTCGAGCACGAAGGCCGCCGTCTGCGCGTGGCCGGCGATGGCATCGACCTGCTGAAAAAGCATGTCGACTCGCTGATCGTGATCCCGAACGAAAAACTGATGGCGGTACTGGGTGAAGACGTCACCATGCGCGAAGCTTTCCGCGCGGCCGACGACGTGCTCAAGGGCGCGGTAGCCGGTATCTCGGAAGTGATCACCTGCCCGGGCCTGATCAACGTGGACTTTGCCGACGTACGCGCGGTGATGGGCGAAATGGGTCTGGCGATGATGGGTTCCGCCTACGCCTCGGGCATCGACCGTGCCCGCGTGGCCGCCGAGCAGGCCGTGGCCAGCCCGCTGCTGGACAACATCACGCTGGAAGGTGCACGCGGCGTACTGGTGAACATCTCCACCGCGCCGGGTTGCCTGAAGATGAGCGAATACCGCGAGATCATGAGCATCATCCGTCAGTACGCCGATGAAGATGCGCAGGTGAAGTTCGGTACCGCCGAAGTAGACGACATGCCGGAGGACACCATCCGCGTAACGCTGATTGCCACCGGTCTGGGCCAGAAGCCGCAGTCCGGCCGCACCGAGCGCCCGGATTACATCAAGGTGCTGAAGACCGGTACCGACAATGTCGCCATGGAAGTGAACTTCGCCGATCTGGAAACTCCGGCAGTGATTCGTGGTGGCCGTGGCCGCCGTGCACCGTTGTCGGCGGATTTTTCCGATCCGGAAGTAAGCGAGTCCTACGATATTCCGGCTTTCCTGCGCAAACAGGCGGACTGATAGTTCCGGCTTATTGATTGCGGCGGCTGAATCAATCAGGGCAGAAAAGGCCCTGTGATAAAATTACCGCTATCAATCAAGTCAGGGACGCCAGTCATGATTCTGCAGCGCACGCTGAAACAGACGATCAGCGCTACCGGCGTTGGCCTGCATTCCGGCGAGCGGGTGAAACTCACCCTGCACCCGGCTGCGCCCGACACCGGTATCGTCTTTCGCCGCACCGACCTGCCCGAGCCGGTCGAGGTGGCGGCACAACCGTCGCTTGTGAACGACACGCGCCTCTCCTCGACGCTGGTGACAGACACCGGCGTGCGTGTCGGCACGATCGAGCATCTGATGTCCGCTTTTGCAGGGCTGGGCATCGATAACGTGGTTGTCGATGTAACGGCGGCAGAGATTCCCATCATGGATGGCTCTGCCGCACCGTTCATCTTTCTGTTGCAGACGGCTGGCATCGAGGAACAGGCCAGACCGAAGAAATTCATCCGGGTGAAACAGCCGGTGGAAGTGGTGGAAGGCGACAAGTGGGTAAAACTGCTGCCGCACGAGGGCTTCAGCGTGGAGCTGTCGATAGAATTCAACCACCCGGCATTCAACCGCGCACCGCAGACGGTGCATATCGATTTCGCTGCCCGCTCGTATATCGACGAGATCAGCCGGGCACGTACCTTCGGCTTCATGCACGAAGTGGAATACATGCGTCAGCACGGGCTGGGGCGCGGCGGCAACCTCAACAACGCCATCGTGATCGATGACGAGTACGTGCTGAATCCGGAGGGGCTGCGTTTCCCGGACGAATTCGTGCGCCACAAGATTCTGGACGCCATCGGTGATTTGTACATCGTCGGCCATCCGCTCATTGCCGCCTTCAGTGGCCACAAATCCGGCCACGCGCTCAACAACAAGCTGTTGCGCGTGCTGCTGGCAACCCCGGATGCCTGGGAGTTCGTCTCCTTCTCCCAGGAGGAAGACGTACCGTCCAGCTTCCATCGTCTGCCGGAAGTATTGTGAGCAAGGTTGGCCGCAAGAAAAAAGCCGCGACGATGTTCGCGGCTTTTTTGCGTGCAGGCGGATATTACAGCTTGCGCTCTTTTTCCAGCTGCGGCGTGCGATCGATATGTGCCGCCTTGTTCAGATTGCTATGGACTTCTTCCAGCGTGGGCGGGGCCCAGCCTTTCGGGCACATGGCATCGATCAGCTCGCGGCGCACCCAGTCATTTGCGGCCACGCCGCGCCAGCTGCTGTTTTGTGCTTCGATCCAGCGCTTGTTGACCGTATCGCCATAGGCATAGCTGCGCAGCTGGCGCTTGATGCAGTACAAGCCTTCGCGGCTGATATTTTCGATGCCGCTGCTGCTGAGCTGGCGCAGGGTGTAACGGATTACTTCGTCCTCGCCCAACTGCATATCCGATATGTCGACAAAGACCTTGGGGCGCACGCTGGCCGGCATCGGCAGCTCCAGCCATTGTGGCGCGCTGGCGTAGGGGGGAATTACCTGCGGTTTTTCCTGCCAGACGAAATCCTCGACATAAGGATTCAGTGGTATTTGGCGAGGGCGGTTCTTGCCGGACAGATCGGCATGCGCCAGGTTGGTCGCCAGCAACAGGGCCAGCACGAGGGGCAGCGATTGCGATAATTTTTTCAAGTTGATGTCCTGGGTTGTCCAATACGCAGCTGGTAACGGCGGCGACCGCTTTCACGGCCACCCATGCCCCAGCTGATTTCGGAAAAGCCGACTTCGCCACGGGCGTTGACGGTCAGCAGGGAAGAGGCACGCGTACCGTAGTCACGGCCTACGATGAAAATGGGTGACAGCATTTTTTCCAGCGCCAGACCCACGCCGGTATTGGGGAGTTCCCCCACGTCGGCTGCCGTACCGTCGCACAGCCACGGTAGTACCTCCGCTTCTTGCGGCGGACGGCGCAGGCTGGTCAGGCGTTCGCGCAGACGCTCGCTCTTGAACCATGGCGTGTCCATGTCGGCGTTGGCCAGCACATGGATGCCGGGGCTGACGCGGTTCAGCATGCCGTTGCGACTGTTGAAGTGCAGCAGGTCATTGCTGGGGCCAAACAGCAGGTTGAACGGGGCAAATTCATGGCGATGCTCGCGCAGCCAGGCGGCAAATGCCAGCGGCTCCTCGTCGCCGGTGACGAAGCGCTGCACCAGCTCGCCACGTGAGCGCGCCCCGACTTGCGGGCGCCCATCGCGGATGTGGGTAACCGCGGCCAACCTGCCGCGCGTGTCGATGGCCAGCCAGCTGCCGCCGGCCTGCAGGTCGCGGCCACCCAGGGTTTGCGGTGCATCGTGCCAGAAGTCCAGCGTGGCGCTGGGGCGGCGGTAATACTCGTCACGATTGGCGAGCAGCACCAGTGGGCCGAGGGCGGGTGTCTTGTAAGCCAGGGCAATCACGCACATGGTTGGGGTTTTGGGTCCAAGCTCATTTAAAATGGTCGGTTTATTGTAGCGACTAAGCGAGCAGGGAGCGACTATGCAGCCAGATCAACAGCTGGACCTTTCCGGTCTGAATTGCCCACTACCGATTTTGCGCTCGAAAAAAGCGCTGGCCACCATGGAGAGCGGCCAAGTGCTATCGGTGCTGGCTACCGACCCAGGCGCGCCCAAGGATTTCGAGGCCTTCTGCCGCCAGACGGGTAACACGCTGCTGGAGTCGTCCGTCACCACCGAAGGCAAGTTTCTGCTCATCGTCCGCCGCAAATAACGCGTGCGGCCAACGTTTACCGCATTGCGCGATTACCCGAAAGGCCAACCATGAAACTGACTATTACCCGCCCGGATGACTGGCACCTGCATCTGCGTGACGGCATTGCCATGCAGGCGGTGCTGCCGGATACCTGCCGCCAGATGGGGCGCGCCATCGTGATGCCTAATCTCAAACCACCGGTTACCACCGTGGATGCCGCTGCCGCCTACCGCGAGCGCATCCTGGCGGCGCGGCCGGCCGGTAGCAATTTTGAGCCACTGATGACGCTGTACCTGACCGAAACTACCACCGCGGAAGAAGTGCGCAAGGCCAAGGCCAGCGGCTTCGTGCACGGCATCAAGTTGTACCCGGCGGGGGCCACCACCAACTCCGATGCCGGCGTGCGCGACGTGGCCAACGCGATGGTGGCGCTGGAGGCGATGGCGGAAGTCGGCATGCCGCTGCTGGTGCATGGCGAAGTGACTGATCCGGCCGTGGACGTGTTCGACCGTGAGGCGGTGTTCATCGATACCGTGTTTGCCCCGTTGATGCAGCGTCTGCCGCAGCTGCGCGTGGTGTTCGAGCACATTACCACCCGCCAGGCGGCGGAGTATGTGGCCGCCGCCCCGGCCAACGTGGCCGCCACCATCACCGCGCATCACCTGCTGATGAACCGCAACGCGCTGTTCAGCGGCGGCATCCGCCCGCATCACTACTGCCTGCCGGTACTGAAGCGCGAGCAGCATCGTGAAGCACTGCTGGCGGCGGCGACCAGTGGCAGTGACAAGTTCTTCCTCGGTACCGACAGCGCTCCGCATGCACGCCACACCAAGGAAGCCGCCTGTGGTTGCGCCGGTATGTACACCGCCAATGCCGCTATCGAACTTTATGCCGAAGCCTTCGAGCAGGCTGGCGCACTGGACAAGCTGGAGGCCTTTGCCAGCTTCAACGGTCCGGCATTTTATGGTTTGCCACGCAATGCCGATACCATCACCTTGGTTAAGGAAAGCTGGCAAGTACCGGCGCTACTGACCTATGGTGAAGAGGAACTGGTGCCGCTGCGTGCCGGCGAGCATGTGCACTGGCGATGCCTGCCATGAGTACAACTCATGGCTTGGCATGAAATTAGTGTTTCTACAACATTTCTATGAAGGAAATGCCACGCCTAGATGGGTATTTAGCGTGGAAAGCGGTTTTTCACTCTTGTAGCAGCTATGTCTGCTGTGCATAATGGCCTCGCCTTTGTGTACTGTATCCACACAGTTTGTTTTTCAGAACGACCTGCGCATTGCAGGTCGTTTCTTGTTCAAGGAGAGCAGGAGAAGATGAAAAAAACCATGACATTCAGCGTAGTAGCCGCTTCCGTTGCCCTGGCGCTGGCCGCCCCGGCTGCCCTGGCCGCCAAGGTGCCGGCTGGTGTGCAGTTGGCCGCCAAGCAGGAGCTGGTGCGTAACAACGGTTCCGAAGCGGAATCGCTTGACCCGGCCCTGGCCGAGTCCGTTGGCGCCAACAACATTGCCCGCGACCTGTTCGAAGGTCTGACCGCAACCGATGCCGACGGCAAGGTTGTGCCGGGCGTGGCCGAGTCCTGGAAACAGACCGATCCGACCACCTGGGTGTTCAAGCTGCGCAAGAATGCCAAATGGTCCGACGGCACCGGCGTGACGGCAGACGACTTCGTGTACGGTATCCGTCGCTTCCTGGATCCGAAAACCGCTTCCCCGTACGCCACTACCTACGGCATTTTCCTGATCAATGGTCAGGAAGCCGCCGAAGGCAAGAAGCCGCTGACTGACGTGGGCGTGAAGGCGCTGGACAAGTACACTCTGGAAATCAAAACCCCGTATCCGGTAGCGTTCATGCCGGAACTGGTGTCCAACACCCAGCTGGGCCCGGCGCCGAAGCAGGCGATCGAGAAGTTCGGCAAGGATTGGACCAAGCCGGGCAAGTTTGTCGGCAACGGTGCCTTCGTGCTGAAGGACTGGATGGTGAACAGCAAGCTGATCATCGAGAAAAGCGCCAACTACTGGGACAAGGGCAACGTACAGTTGACCAAGGTGACCTACCTGCCGATCGAAGACGGTTTTGCTGACGTGAAACTGTTCCAGTCCGGCGAAAACGACTGGGTATACCAGCTGCCTCCGGGCACCTACGAGAAGTACAAGGCCGAGCTGCCGAAAGACATTCGTAACGCCCCGATGCTGGGCCTGCGTTACTACGGTCTGAATGCCAAAGACCCGATGATGAAGGACATTCGCGTGCGCAAGGCACTGTCGATGGTCATCGACCGCGATATCCTGTCCTCCAAGATCACCGCTGACGGCCAGGTACCGGCCTACAGCGTGGTGGTGCGCGGCACTGCCGGCGCCGACGTGACCAGCTACGACTGGGCGAAATGGCCGATGGCACAGCGCGTGGCCGAAGCCAAGAAGCTGCTGGCTGCTGCCGGCGTACAGCCGGGCGCCAAGATCAAGTTCACCTACAACACCAGTGAATACCACAAGAAGATGGCGATCTTCGCCGCTTCCGAGTGGAAGTCCAAGCTCGGCCTGAACACCGACATGGAAAACATGGAGTTCAAGGTGCTGCTGAAGAAGCGCCATGACGGTGACTACCAGATCGCCCGTAACGGCTGGGTAGCCGACTACAACGACGCCACCACCTTCCTGGCGCTGGTGCAGTGCGGCAACGACCAGAACGACAACGGCAACTGCAACCCGAAGGCAGAAGAACTGATCAAGCAAGGTAACCAGAGCAAGGATGCAGCCAAGCGCAAGGTGCTGCTGACCCAGGCTACCAAGATGATCATGGACGACTACCCGATGATCCCGCTGCTGCAGTACACCGTACCGCGTCTGGTGAAGTCCTACGTTGGTGGCTACTCCACCAAGAACCCGATGGACCGCTACCGCAACAAGGACCTGTACATCATCAAGCACTAAGTGCCTGATGGTAGGCGGGGAGGCGGTGCCTCCCCGTTGTCCAAGGCCGGGGCCCGTATCGCGGGTGCCCGGCTTATAGTTGTTACCAGTGCTGTCGGCGTGTCTGGTACCGGCTGTCCCCACAAGGGGCAGGCGGGTGCAGGGTTGCCTGCTGCACTCTACCGACCGGGCACTCACCCTCCCGACTTGGAGTATTCCCCCTATGTGGTCTTACGCTTTTCGCCGCGTATTGATGACGATTCCCACATTGCTGCTCGTCATCACCGTCTGTTACCTGATGTTGCACGCTACCCCCGGTGGTCCGTTCGATAGCGAACGCAAGATTTCCGCCGCCGTGCTGGCCAACCTGCAGGCCAAATACCATCTGGACCTGCCGCTGTGGCAACAATACCTCTATTACCTGAAGAGCCTGCTGCAGGGTGATCTGGGCGCCTCTTTCCGCTACGCCGACTGGAGCGTGAACGACCTGGTAGCCAATGCGCTGCCGGTATCGCTGGCCATCGGCGGCGGCTCGCTGCTGCTGTCCGTATTCATCGGCGTCGGCCTCGGCATCATCGCCGCGCTGCGCCAGAACAGCATGGTCGACTACCTGGTGATGCTGATCGGCAACCTGGGCAGCGCCTTCCCGTCCTTCATTATCGGCCCGGTGCTGATCATGATCTTTGCCATCTGGTTCCCGCTGTTGCCGGCGGGCGGCTGGAACGACTTCCAGCTTGCCTACATGGTGCTGCCGATGGCGCTGCTTACCTTCATCAACGTGTCCACCATCGGCCGCGTGATGCGCGGCAGCCTGATCGAGGTGATGAACTCCAACTTCATCCGCACCGCCAAGGCCAAGGGCCTGCCGATGCGCACCATCGTGTTCCGCCATTCGCTGAAGCCGGCGCTGATGCCGGTGGTGTCGGTGCTGGGGCCGCTGGCCATTTCGTCGATTACCTCCGCAGTGGTAACCGAGTCGGTGTTCTCGTTGCCGGGGCTGGGCAAGCTGATCGTCAACGGCGCCTCCAACCGTGACTACACCCTGGTGCTGGGTCTGGTGGTACTGGTGACCGTGGTGGCCGTGGTACTCAACCTGCTGGTCGATCTGGCGTACGCGCTGCTTGACCCGAAAATCCGCTACTGAGCGTCGCAAGGAAACCGAACATGTTGAGAAGTAAACAGAAAGCCGCGGCCGAGGCCATTGCGGCCAACGTTGGCGTGGTGGCGGTCGATGGTCGCAGCCCGTGGCGCGATGCGCGCGAGCGCTTTTTCCGCAACAAGGCCGCAGTGGTCAGCCTGGTAATCCTGACCCTGATCACCCTGGCCTGTGTGTTTGGCCCGATGTTGCTGCAGCACAGCTACGAAGACACCGACTGGGAGGCGATGAGCCTGGCGCCGACCATGCTGAACAGTCACTACTTCGGTACCGACGAGCTGGGGCGCGACCTGCTGGTGCGCTGCCTGATCGGTGGCCGCATCTCGCTGCTGGTGGGCCTGATGGCTACCATCGCCTCGGTGACCATCGGCATCGTGTGGGGCGCCACCGCCGGCTTCCTCGGCGGCAAGGTGGATACCGTGATGATGCGTATCGTCGACATGATGTACGCGGTGCCCTACCTGCTGATCGCCATCCTGATGGTGACCCTGCTGGGCCGCGAGTTCTACTTGGTGGTGCTGACCATCACCGTGTTCTCGTGGATGGACATGGCGCGCGTGGTGCGCGGCCAGACGCTGTCGATCAAGTCCAAGGAGTACATCGAGGCCGCCCGCGCCATCGGCGTCTCCACCAGCAGCATCATCTTCCGCCACGTGGTGCCGAACCTGCTGGGCATCGTGGTGATCTATACCACTGTGACCGTGCCGGGCGTGATCCTGACCGAATCGGTGCTGTCCTTCCTCGGCCTGGGCGTGCAAGAGCCGATGACCAGCTGGGGCGTGCTGATCGAAGACGGCACCGGCGTGATGGAAACCACCCCGTGGATCCTGCTGTTCCCGGCGGCGATGCTGTCCATCACCCTGTACTGCGCCAACTATATCGGCGACGGCATGCGCGACGCGCTGGACCCGAAGGATCGTTGAGGACTACACCATGAGCCTGTTGCAAGTAAAAAACCTGGGGGTACAGTTCCAGACCCCCGATGGCTACGTGTATGCCGTCAACGGAGTGAACTTCGAGCTGGAAAAAGGGCAGACCCTGGGCATCGTCGGCGAATCCGGCTCCGGCAAGAGCCAGAGTGTGCTGGCGATGATGGGGCTGTTGGCCAAGAACGGCAAAGCCAGCGGTGAGGCGCTGTACAACGGCCAGAACCTGCTGACCATGAGCCCGAAACAGCTCAACGGCATCCGCGGCGACCGCGTGTCGATGATCTTCCAGGATCCGATGACCTCGCTGAACCCCTACCTGACGGTAGAGCGCCAGATGACCGAGGTGCTGCAGCTGCACAAGAACATGACCCGCCGTGAGGCGAAGAAGCGCGCCATCGAGCTGCTGGAAGCGGTGCGCATCCCGGAAGCGGCACGCCGCATCGACATGTACCCGCACGAGTTCTCCGGCGGCATGCGCCAGCGCGTGATGATCGCGATGGCACTGCTGTGCGAGCCGGAAGTACTGATCGCCGACGAACCGACCACCGCGCTGGACGTGACCGTGCAGGCGCAGATCCTCAGCCTGTTGAAGGACCTGCAGCGCGACTTCGGCACCGCCATCGTGATGATCACCCACGACTTGGGCGTGGTGGCCGGGCTGTGTGAAAAAGTGATGGTGATGTACGGCGGCCGGGTGATGGAATACGGCAAGTCCGACGACCTGTTCTACAACCCGACCCACCCGTACACCATCGGCCTGCTGGGCGCGCTGCCGCGGCTGGACCACGACGGCGATACCCTGGTCAGCATTCCGGGCAACCCGCCGAACATGGCGCACATGCCCAAGGGCTGCCCGTTCTCCGAACGCTGCGCGCATGCCACTGCACATTGCGTAGACGTGCTGCCGGCGCTGGAAGCCGCCGGTAACCAAACATCCGTGCTGCGTGCCTGTCACAAGCCGGTCGCTGAACTGCAGATCATCAAGGAGAAGGCACATGTCTGAACGCCAGCCCATCCTGTCGGTCCGCGACGTCAAGGTGCACTTCCAGGTGAAGAGCAACAATGCCTGGCCGTGGACCCCGAAGAAAACCCTGAAAGCGGTCGATGGCGTCAGCTTCGACCTGTACGCCGGAGAAACCCTGGGCGTGGTCGGCGAGTCCGGCTGCGGCAAGTCCACCCTGGCGCGCGCCATTCTCAACCTGCACCCGGCCAAGTCCGGCGAAATCGTGTGGATGGGCAAAGACCTGCGCCAAGGCACGGAGAAGGACTGGCTGGCGGTGCGCAAGGACATCCAGATGATCTTCCAGGATCCGCTGGCGTCGCTGAACCCGCGCATGAACATCGGCCAGATCATCGGCGAACCGCTGCGCGTACACCGCCCGGAACTATCCGGTGCCGAAGTGGACAAGCGCGTGCGCGCGATGATGGCCAAGGTCGGTCTGCGTGAGCAGATGATCAACCGCTACCCGCACGAGTTCTCCGGCGGCCAGTGCCAGCGTATCGGCATCGCCCGCGCGCTGATCCTGGAGCCGAAGCTGATCATCTGCGACGAGCCGGTGTCGGCGCTGGACGTGTCGATTCAGGCGCAGATCATCAACCTGCTGAAGGAACTGCAGCGCGAGATGGGCCTGGCGCTGATCTTCATCGCCCACGATCTGGCGGTGGTGAAGCACATCTCCGACCGTATCCTGGTGATGTACCTGGGTCGCGAGATGGAGCTGGCGGAGAAGCACGCGCTGTACGACGCGCCCAGCCACCCGTATACCCGCGCACTGCTGTCGGCGATCCCGATTCCGGACCCGAAGCTGGAGAAGAACAAGCAGATCCAGATCCTGCAGGGCGATCTGCCCAGCCCGATCAACCCGCCGTCCGGTTGCGTATTCCGCACCCGCTGCCCGCTGGCGCAGGAACGCTGCGGCAAGGAAGAGATCGTGCTGCACGCGGTGAGCGACAAATCGCAATCGTCCTGCCTGCTGGTATAAGCCGGCCAAGGTTGGCCGCAAGGCCGGCACATCAAACCCCGCTGCGGCGGGGTTTTTTCATGGCGTGGCAAGAGCAGGGACTGGCTAAGCGCGTAGCGCGTGGTCGGACTTTACGCACCCATGTCCGTACTATTATTCGGCCGCAGTGTGCCGGCGCCGTGCGTTTCGGGGCAAACCGGCCATGCGGCCAACCTGGCTAGCCGACCAGCCCGGCTACTGCAACTGCGGATAGCTCAGTAGCGCCAGATGCAGGCTGTTGAAGGCGGTATGGGCGGCAATGGCCCAGCCCAGCTGGCCGCTGGCACGGTAGATCAATGCATAAGCCATGCCGGCCAGACTGGCGCACAGCACCCATACCGCTCCGCCAGCGGCGTGGGCGAGGCCGAACAGCAGGCTGCACAGCAGCACGCGCGCCAGCGGTGACCAGTGTGCCGGCAGTAGCTGCGGCAGCGTGCGGCGGAACAGCGCTTCCTCTGCCAGGCTGGTCAGCAGCAGGTTGCCGGCCAGCCAGTACGGCCACCACGGCGGCCATTTCACATCGACCCGCACCAGTCCCAGCAGCAGCGCACCGGCCAAGGCCAGCAGCAGCAACAGCAGCGCCAGCGCCAGTTGCGGCCAACGTTGGCCGCATGGCTGCGGCCGCCATTCGGGGTACAGCCATAACAGCAGGCAGCCGGCCAGCGCCTTGTCCAGTCCCCAGCGCAGCAGGTAGGGGCTGCTGTCGGCGGCCAGCTGGCCATGCCACAGCGTCAGGCTGGCAAAACCCGGCAGCAGGTGCAACCCAAGTCCCAGCGCGATGCCCAGTAGTAGCCAGCGCGGGGCTGGGTGTAGCGCTTGCCGTCGCTGCCAGTAATGCAGGGCCAGCACCAACAGCAGTGGCGGCAGCGCCGCGGTGCCGAGCAGCCCGGCCACCGCGGCGACGGGCAGGCAGGCGAGCAGCAGCCAGCCGGCTGCACGGCGGCAGTTGGCCAGCAACAGCAGCGCAGTGGCGGCCAGCAGCGCGAAGGTGAGCTGTTGCGGCAGGGTGAGGGCGAACATGGCGGGCTATTCCGATAGGCAATAAAAAACCGCCAACATCTGTTGGCGGTTTGTCATGTCGCGGTGGTTCAGGCCAGCTTGCCGTGGCACTGCTTGTAACGTTGGCCGCTGCCGCACGGGCAGGGGTCGTTGCGGCCAACGCGCAGGCCCTGTGCTGCCAGTGCGTCCGGCGAGAACGGGTTGCCTTCGTTTTCTACCGCCGACGGCAGCTCGTCGTGGTGCAGTTCCATGCCGGCCACTTCGTGCGGTGCTACCGCGTCCAGATCGGCATCGCTGCGCACCTGCACCGTCATCAGCACGGTCACCACGCTGTGCTTGATGCGGTCCAGCATGGCGGAGAACAGTTCGAACGCCTCGCGCTTGTATTCCTGCTTCGGGTTCTTCTGCGCATAGCCGCGCAGATGGATGCCCTGGCGCAGGTGATCCATCGCTGCCAGGTGTTCGCGCCAGGTGTTGTCCAGCATCTGCAGCACCAGGCCATGCTCGAACTGCTGCATTTGCTCGGCGCCCACTGCTGCCACCTTCTCGGCGTAGCTGGCGGTGGCCAGGTCCAGAATGCGCTGCTTGATGTCCGGGATATCCAGTGTCTGCTCGGCCTGCAGCCAGTCGGCCACCGGTGCCTGCAGCAGGAATTCGGACTCCAGCGCGCGCTCCAGCCCGGCCAGGTCCCACTGTTCTTCCATCGATTCCGGCGGCATGTGCAGGTCCACCAGATCGGACAGCACGCTCTCGCGCATATTGCTGATGATGGCGGATACATCCTGGTCTTCCAGGATTTCGTTGCGCTGCTGGTAGATCACCTTGCGCTGGTCGTTGGCGACGTCGTCGTA
>CAMLGD010000080.1 GCA_946479405.1 uncultured Vogesella sp. | reverse complement strand
CCGCACATGAACGTGCTGGACAACGTCGCCTACGGGCTGATGCTCAAGGGCGTGAGCAAAGACGAGCGCTACCGCCGCGCCGAGGAAATGCTGGAGATGGTCAAGCTCGGCCAGTACGGCACCCGCCGCCCGGCGGCGCTGTCCGGCGGCCAGCGGCAGCGGGTGGCCCTGGCGCGGGCGCTGATCCTGCAGCCACGCGTGCTGCTGCTGGACGAGCCGCTGGGCGCGCTCGACCTCAAGCTGCGCGAGCAGATGCAGACCGAGCTGAAGGCGCTGCAGCGCCGCCTCGGCATTACCTTCATTTACGTTACCCACGATCAGGGCGAGGCAATGTCGATGTCCGACCGGGTGGCGGTATTCAACAAGGGCCGTATCGAGCAGGTGGCGGCGCCGCAAGTGCTGTACAACCAGCCGGCCACGGCGTTCGTGGCGGATTTTGTCGGTGCGGCCAACGTGTTCGACGGTGAGCTGGCCAGCACGCTGCTTGGTCATGCCTCTGCCTTTGCCGTGCGCCCGGAGCGTATCCGTCCGGCCGGCCAGCTGGCCAGCGATGACGTGGTGCGGGTGCCGGGCAAGCTGCTGGACATCCAGTATCTGGGCGCGGTCAGCCGCTACGAGGTGGAAGTGTTCGGCCAGAAGGTGGTGAGCATGGTGCTGCCGAATGAAAACGGCAACGCGGTGGCACCGGCCGAGATCGGCGCCGCCGTAACCCTGGCCTGGCCGCGTCAGGCCATGCTGCCGCTGGCCGGTTGAGGGGGGTGCCATGATGACTGCTTCCCTGTCCACCGCCCCGGTCGCCGCGCCGCTGGGCCTGTGGCAACGGCTGGGGGTGGCGCTGTACCGCCATCCCGGCCTGCAACTGGGCTTGCTGCTGGGGCTGCCGCTGCTGTGGTTTCTGGTGGTGTACATCGGCTCGCTGGCGACGCTGCTGGCGCAGAGCTTCTTCACCTTCGACGATTTCACCATGGAGGTTAGCCGCGAGCTGACGCTGGCCAACTACCAGCAGCTGCTGCAGCCGGCCAACTTCGACGTGGTGCTGCGCACATTGCTGATGGCCAGCGCGGTATCGCTGGCGTCGGCGGTGCTGGCGTTTCCGCTGGCCTACTACATGGTGCGCTACGCCCGCGGCTGGAAAAAAGGCTTCTTCTACGTGGCGGTGATGCTGCCGATGTGGGCCAGCTACATCGTCAAGGTGTATGCCTGGACGGTACTGCTGGCCAAGGACGGCATCGTGTACTGGAGCTACCAGCACCTGGGGCTGGGCGGCGCGGTGGACTGGCTGATGACGCTGCCGCTGCTGGGCGGCAACTCGCTGACCACCTCGCATCTGGGCCGCTTTGTGGTGTTCACCTATATCTGGCTGCCGTTCATGATCCTGCCGGTGCAGGCGGCGCTGGAGCGGGTGCCGGCCAACCTGCTGCAAGCCAGCAGCGACCTGGGCGCCAACGGCGCGCAGACCTTCCGCCACGTGATCCTGCCGCTGGCGTTTCCGGGGGTGGTGGCCGGTTCCATCTTCACCTTCTCGCTGACGCTGGGCGATTACATCATCCCGCAGATCATCGGTCCGTCCGGCCTGTTCATCGGCTCCATGGTCTACACCATGCAGGGTTCCATCGGCAACATGCCGCTGGCCGCCGCCTTCACCGTGGTGCCGGTGGTGATCATCGCGCTGTATCTGTCCGGCGCACGCAAACTGGGAGCGTTCGATGCACTCTGATCAAGACCGCGCCCCGCTGTGGCTGCGCCTGCTGGCCTATGGCGGCATCGGCTTCCTGTTCCTGCCGATCGCCGTGATCATCATCTACGCCTTCAACGCCGAAAGCGCCGGTTACAGCTTTCCGCCCAAGGGCTTCACCCTGGCATGGTTTCCGGCGGCGTTTGCCCGCGACGACGTGCTGGCGGCGATCGGGCTGTCGCTGCAGCTGGCGCTGCTGGCCACCGTGCTGGCGCTGGTGCTGGGCACGTTGGCCGCAGCCGCGCTGTACCGGCGCGAGTTCTTCGGCAAGGACGCCATCACCATGATGCTGATCCTGCCGATCGCCCTGCCCGGCATCATCACCGGCATCGCGCTGCTGTCGGCGTTCCGGCTGGCGGACATCCCGTCCGGCTTCTGGACCATCGCCGTCGGCCACGCCACCTTCTGCGTGGTGGTGATCTACAACAACGTGATCGCCCGCTTCCGCCGCATCAGCTACAGCCTGGTGGAGGCGTCGCAGGATCTGGGTGCCGATGCCTGGCAGACCTTCCGCTATGTGGTACTGCCGCAGATCGCCACCGCGCTGCTGGCCGGCGGCATGCTGGCCTTCGCGCTGAGCTTCGACGAGATCATCGTCACCACCTTCACCGCCGGCAACGAAACCACGCTGCCGATCTGGATGCTGAACCAGCTTACCCGTCCACGCGACGTGCCCATCACCAATGTGGTGGCCATGACCGTGATGCTGATCACCGCGCTGCCGATTCTGGCCGCGTACTACCTGACCCGCGGCACGGAAGACATCGCCGGCAGCGGTAAATGACCGAGGTGCATATGGAAAAGACACTGCAAACCCGCATGCTGATTGGCGGCGAATTCGTGGCAGGCCAGGGCGAGCCAGAGCGCATCGTCAACCCGGCCACCGGCGAACTGATCGTGGAAATCGCCGAAGCCAGCGGCGAACAGGTACAGGCCGCGGTGGCGGCGGCGCAGCGCGCCTTTGCCGGCTGGGCGCGCACCACCCCGCGTGAACGCAGCGAGAAGCTGCTGGCGCTGGCCGAGGCCATCGAGGCGCGTGGCCCGGAGTTTGCGCGGCTGGAGTCGCTCAACTGCGGCAAGCCCTATCACCTGGCGCTGGGCGACGAGATTCCGGCGGTGGTGGACGTGTTCCGCTTCTTTGCCGGCGCGGTGCGCGCCCAGACCGGCGCGCTGGCCGGCGAATACCTGCCCGGCCATACCAGCCTGATCCGCCGCGACCCGCTGGGCGTGGTGGCCTCCATCGCGCCGTGGAACTACCCGCTGATGATGGCGGCGTGGAAGATGGCGCCGGCGTTGGCCGCCGGCAATACCGTGGTGCTGAAGCCATCGGAGCAGACGCCACTGTCCACGCTGAAGCTGGCCGAGCTGGTGGCCGCCATCCTGCCGCCGGGGGTGTTCAACCTGGTGCTGGGCCGTGGCGAAACCGTGGGCAGCCCGCTGATCTCGCAGCCGGAAGTGCGCATGATCTCCATCACCGGCGATGTGTCCACCGGCCAGCGCGTGCTGGAAACCGCGTCGCGTTCGCTGAAGCGCACCCACCTGGAGCTGGGCGGCAAGGCGCCGGTGATCGTGTTCGACGACGCCGACATCGCCGCCGCGGTGGAAGGCATCCGCACCTTCGGCTACTACAACGCCGGCCAGGACTGCACCGCCGCCTGCCGCCTGTACGTGCAGAAAGGCGTGTACGAGCGCTTTGTCGCCGATCTGGCCGGCGCGGTCGCCAGCATCAAGGTTGGCCACCAGCACCTGGACGGCGTGGAGATGGGGCCGCTGATTTCCGAACGCCAGCGCAGCCGCGTGGCCAGCTTCGTGGAGCGCGCCGAGCAGCAGCCGCATATCGAGGTGGTGACCGGCGGTGCCATCGGTAGCGGCCCCGGCTTCTTCTACCAGCCGACGGTGATTGCCGGCGCGCTGCAGGACGACGAGATCGTGCGCCGCGAGGTGTTCGGCCCGGTGGTGTCGGTGACGCCGTTCGACGATACCGAGCAGGTGATCGGCTGGGCCAACGATTCCGACTACGGCCTGGCCAGTTCGGTGTGGACGCAGGACGTTGGCCGCGCGATGAAGGTATCGGCCGAGTTGCAGTATGGCTGCACCTGGGTGAACACCCACTTCATGCTGGTGAACGAGATGCCGCACGGCGGCATGAAGCGCTCCGGCTACGGCAAGGACATGTCGATGTACGCGCTGGAAGACTACAGCTGTGTGCGTCACGTGATGATCAAGCAGTAAGCGCCACCGGTACGCTGCGCGGGCCATGCCCTGCGCAGCTACCGCACCGGCACCATCCGGTTGGCCGCAAGGCTGCGGCCAACCTCGTTCACATAGGGAGAGACACATGTACCAAGGAATCAGCCGACGCGTTGCCCTGGCTACGGTAGTGGGCGGCCTGATGTTGTCCACCGCCAGCTGGGCGGCGACGCCGCTGCAGGTGGTGCAGCAATACATGGCGGGCTGGAACGCGCACGATGCCAACCAGGCGGCGATGGCGATGGACCCGGAGGTGGAGTACTACGATGTGACAGTGGGCGAGTCGCAATACGGCGTGATGGTGGCGCGCGACAACGTGATCCGCTTCTTCATGAACAGCTTCCCGGACCTGAAATGGCAGATGCTGGACCAGCCGGTGGTGACCAAGAACGAGGTGGTGTTCCGCTGGCGCTTCACCGGCACCAACACCGGGCCGAACATCGACGCCAGCATCAACGAGGGCAAGGCCACCGGCAAACCGATCAGCTTCGAGGGGCTGAGCCTGATCCGGGTGAAGAACAGCAAGATCGTGTACCAGGGCGATTTCTACGACGCGCTGTCACTGAACAGGCAGCTGGGCAACATCAAGTAACGGTTGATGTGGTGAGGGCAAAGGGCTTGGCCATCCGCGTGCGGATGGCCTTTTTTCTGCCCGCTGCCGTTTACAGCGGGCGGATCTGCGCGTCCAGCATATAGCCCTCGCCGCGCACGGTGCGGATCAGCCGCGGGCTGCGCGGATCGTCGCGCAGCTTGCCGCGCAGGCGCGAGATCAGGATGTCGATGCTGCGGTCGAACACTTCCACCGTGCTGCCGCGGGTGATGTCCAGCAGCTGGTCGCGGTCCAGCACCGTGCGCGGCCGCTGCAGCATCGCCGACAGCAGGCGGAATTCGGCATTGGACAGCGGCACCACGGTGCCGTCGCGGTCCTGCAGCTGGCGCAGCGTCAGGTGCAGCTGCCAGTCGCCAAAACCCAGCCGCTGCGGCGCCGCGGCCGGCAGCGGCCCGCCTGTCGGCTGTTGCCGCGTGCGGCGCAGCACCGAGTGGATGCGCGCCACCAGCTCGCGGATATCGAACGGCTTGGTGAGGAAATCGTCGGCACCCACTTCCAGGCTGATGATGCGTTCGGTGGGGTCGCCGTGGGCGCTGATCATCAGGATCGGCATGCTGGAGTGGCTGCGCAGCCGCTTGCACAGCGACAGGCCGTTTTCGCCCGGCAGCATCAGATCGAGCACGATGGCGTCGAAGCTGTGTTCGCCCAGTGCCTGTAGCATCGCCTCGCCATTGGCTACGCCCACCGAGCGGATGGCGTAGTTGCCCAGGTACTGACAGATCAGCTCGCGGATTTCGTCGTCGTCATCCACCACCAGCACGCGGATGGTGCCCGGGTCGCTGATGCTGGTTGGAGGGGGGTAGATGGCTTGCAGCATGGTGTGGTGGCGTGTGGTGACCGAAGGTTGGCCGCAAAAAAATGTAGGGTAACGACGCCGTGCTGACACCATATGTGCCGTTTGTAAGCGCTTTTCTACAAAACAAACAATCGCAGACAACACTGCTGCGGCTAGGCTTGTCGCCGATGGCCGCGCCCGCGCGCGGCCGCTTAACCGGCTTACCCCACTCATGACCCGTTTTCCTGTTGTTGCTCTTGCCGCGCTGGTGTTGTCCGGCTGCTTGACGGTGCAGTCACTGCCCAACCCGGCACGCGACGTGTTTACCTTTACCTTTTCCACCGCCAACGAATTGCAGGCGTTCACGGAAAAGGAGCGCCAGCGCTACGAGCGCCGCCAGGCGCCCTATTCGCGCATCTGCATCCAGTGGAACGAGAGCGTCACGGTGCCGGATTTCGTGCGCGTGGTGCAGGACGGCATGACCCGCCGCGGGGTGGAGACCCAGGTGTATCCGGCAGGGACGGTGCCGGCTGGCTGCATTACCTTCATCTATGCCGCCACGCGGGTATGGGAGCAGGACTCCGCCTACCTGAGCTACGCCACCATGGCGCTGCAGAAGGATGGCCGCACCCTGGCGCGGGTGGCGTACGAGCCGCGGGTAATGGATCGCTGGGCCAGCACCGAGGCCAAGCTGATCTTCCTGGTGGACCAGCTGCTGTTTGCGCTGCAGCCGCCGGCGACGGCACCCTGAGCCGCGTGGCTCAGTACACCGTCAGCGCCACCCCGAACAGGAACTGCACCCAGGCCAACACGCTGGCATCGAGCGGCATGTCCTGGTTGACCTGATCCAGCCGGACATTGACGACCTGCTTGGAGGAGATGGTGTTGCCAGCCTGCAGGTTGGCCGGATTGACCACCCCGGACAGGCGCAGCACGGTCTGCTTGTTATTGATCAGCAGCATCTTGTCGCCACCCACCACCAGGTAGCCATTGGGCAGCACATCGATCACCGACACCATCATGTTGCCGCTGACCTTGCTGTTGTTCTTGCGCGAGTGGTCCAGCTTGTCCTGCAGGCTGTAGTCCGAATTCACATCCACATTGAACAGCTGCTTCACCGCCCCGGGCACGGTATTCAGCGCCGCCGGGCCGTTGACCTTGTTGTTGCCGCTGGACTTGTCGTTCAGCGCCTGCGAGGTGCTGCTGCTGAGGTCTTCCTCGATGGTGATGGTGATGGCGTCGCCGATCTGCCGCGCCAGCTGGGTTTCGAAGAACAGCTTGGCGGTGGACGGATTGAAGATCGAGCCGTCGGCCTGGCTGGTCAGCACCGGGCGCAGCTGCGGGTAGGCGCTGGTGGGCAGTTGCACCACCGACTGCGTGGTGCAGCCGGCCAGTAGCAGCAGGGGGAGGGTCAGACGCAGGGGGGCCATGGCAGAAGCTCGCTGTGCAGAATGCATGCGTGCGATTCAAGCACGCGCATGTAGCACCAGCACTGCCAGTTGGTAAGCGCTTTATTTCCCCCTGTTGCAATCCGGAAACGAAACCGCAACACGCGCCGTGGTGCAGGATTTCGCTCGCCGGCGGCGCTGGGCTATGCTGCAACCATTGTTTCCAGCGATAGCAACCCGATGACCCCTCTGCCCAGCCTGACAACATTGCTGCCGGCGCTGCAACGCGATGACGCCGGCCGTTACCAGGCACAGTTTGCCGGCCATTGCCTGCACAGCGTATTCCAGCCGGTGTACTACCGCAGCGGCGGCGTGTTCGGTCACGAAGCGCTGCTGCGGGTGCAGGACGCCGACGGCCAGGCGCTGCGCCCGGACCTGCTATTCGCCACGCTGGACGACGCCGCGGTGCGGCAACTGGATGTGTTGGCGCTGGTGTTGCACCTGCATAACTTTGCCCAGGCGCGCTGCGAGGGTTGCCTGTCTCTGAATGTGCAGGCGGCCTCGCTGCAGGTGGATGGGCTGCTGCCGTTGTTGCAGCAGCTGGCGGCGGCGCTGGGGCTGGCGCCGGCCGGGCTGGTGCTGGAGGTACTGGAATACGAGCTGGAGCACAGCCCGCTGCAGCTGGCCGACAGCCTGCGCCGTGCCGCGCAGGCCGGTTTCGGCCTGGCCATCGACGATTTCGGCGCCACCGCCTCCAGCCACAGTCGCACCCGCGCATTGGGCCCGGACATCATCAAGTTCGACCGCAGCATGCTGCTGGATCAGCAACAGGGCGACGGCGGCCGCTTTGGCCGCGAGCTGCAGCTGGCGTGGCAGATCGGCTGTCGCAGCGTAGTGTGCGGCGTGGAAACCGCCGCCCAGAACGAGGCGATGCAGGCGCTGGGGCTGGAGCTGTACCAGGGCTTTCACCTGGGACGGCCGGCGCTGCTGCCGGTGCACGAGCTGCTGTGATGCGGCCAAGGTTGGCCGCCGGGCGGGTAATCGTTTAGACCGCTTCGCCCGCCAGCGCCGCCAGTAGTTCGTCGATCTCCTGCAAATGGGTGGCGTCGTGCGCCACCATGTCGGCGACCAGCTCGGCCAGCGTCAGCCGACGCACCCCTTCCCATACCGCGATGCGTGCCTGTGCTGCTGCGTCGCACGGTTGCAGCGCCGTTAGCAGCGCCTGGCGCGCGGCGACGAAACCGTCGGCGGCCTGCTGCCATTCCTGTGCCAGATAGTCACGCTCCTGCGCCCACTGGCTGCCGTTGACGCCGTGCAGGGTGGCCTGTGTTTGCTGCCGCATGGCCTGCACCCGCGGCAGAAAGGCATCGTTATCCAGGTCGCGCAGGTGGCACAGGTGTTCCAGTGCGCAAAAGGCGGTGCCGGCCGGGCGCTGGCGGCGGTGTGCTGGCGGGAGTGCGGCCAACCTTTGCTGCACCAACGCCGGCATGGCGGCCAGCTGCAGCAGCAGTTCGTCGAAGCTGCGCTGCCGCGGCGCCGGCGACCACACCGCGCCGTAGCTGAAATAGCCGCCGGGCACGCGGCCGCGTGGGCGTAGCAGCTCGTGGCCGTGGCGGCGCATCACGTCGCCGACCATGGCGCCGCAGAACTGGCGCGCGGTCTGGTCGCTGGCGACTTCCGGGAAGCAGGCCTGCAGGTCGTGCACGATGGCGGTCACTGCGGGAATCTCGGCGCGCGACAGCGCCGCGTATTCGGTGTAGCGCTGCGGGCTGTCAATCAGCGCTTCCAGTTGCCGGCCCAGCGCGCTGAGGCGGAATTGGTCGAAGCGGTTATGCATGGCGATGCCCCCAGTAACGTATCAATTTGATACGTTACTGGGGGCATCGGGGGATGTACAGCGTTATCTGCGCTGCGGCAAGGTTGGCCGCAGGCTCAGTCGAACAGGGCGGCCAAGGTTGCGGCGCGCTCGGCGATGCCGTCGCCGTCGAACAGCCCGCCGATCACCGCGATGGCGTCGGCGCCAGCCGCCACCACCTGGCCGGCGTTGGCGGTGGTGATGCCGCCGATGGCGACCCGCGGCACGCCCAGCCCGGCGCTCTGCGCGAACAGCTCCAGCGGTGCGGCTACCGCGCCCGGCTTGGTGCCGGAGGGGAACACCGCGCCGAAGGCGACGTAGTTGGCGCCGGCGGCCACCGCAGCGCGCGCCAGCGCGATGTCGTTGTAGCAGCTGGCGCCGATCAGCGCCGCCGGACCCAGCTTGGCGCGGGCGGCGGCAATGGCGGCATCGTCGCGGCCAACGTGCACGCCGTCGGCCTTCACCGCCAGCGCCAGTTCGATGTCGTCATTGACGATGAACAGCGCGTGGCGGCTGCGCGTCAGGCTGGCCAGGATGTTGGCCTGCCACAGCCGGCGCACGGTGTCGCTGCCCTTGTTGCGGTACTGCAGCACGCGGGCGCCGCCATCCAGCGCGGCGCTGACCTGCTCGATCAGCTGTTCGCTGTTGTCGGTATCGGGCGTAATGGCATACAAGCCGCTAACGTTGGGCATCTTGATCCTTGTTGTCGTCGTCGCTGGCGTCGTCGTTGGCCCAGAACAGCCGGTCCGGAATGTACTGCCCCATGCCGGGGCGGAAGCCGTAGCGCAGCGCCTGCCAGGTGTAGTCCTGCGCCTCTTTCACTGCTTCCGGTACCGCCAGGCCGCGGGCGATCAGCCCGGCCACCGCCGAGGCCAGTGTGCAGCCGGAGCCGTGGAAGCTGCCGTTCAGCCGTGGCCAGGTGTCCAGCCGCACCTCGCCGCTGCGGTCGTACAGGCGGTTTTCCACGTCGCGGGTGGTCTCGTGGGTGCCGGTGATGAACACGTAGTCGCAGCCCAGTAGCGTCAGGCGCTTGGCGCAGTCGGCCAGGGTGATGCTGTCCTCGTCGTCCTCGTCGTTGGCGGCCAGCCGGCGCGCCTCCATGCTGTTGGGGGTCAGCACCGTCACCTGCGGCAGCAGCATGTCGCGCAGCACGTGCACCAGCTCGTCGCGCGACAGTTCATCGCCGCGGCCGCTGGCCAGTACCGGGTCGTAGATCAGCGGGATGTCCGGGTAGTCGGCGGCCAGTTCGGCGATGGCCACCACGTTTTCGACGCTGCCGATCATGCCGACTTTGAACGCTGCCACCGGCATGTCCTCTAACACCGCACGCGCCTGATCCAGCACCCACTCGTCGTCGATGACCAGAAAGTCCTGCACGCCGCGGGTGTCCTGTACCGTCACGGCGGTAATCACCGATAGCGGATGGCAGCCCATGCTGGCCAGGGTCAGGATGTCGGCCTGAATGCCGGCACCGCCGGTGGGGTCGGAGCCGGCCAGCGTCAGGACGATGGGCGGCAGCTCGATGTCTTGGCTCAAGGTTTATCCTCTTTGTGCAGGAGCATTTACAATGTGCATTTTAACCGTTTGAGAGCAGAAACCATGCAAACCTGGATGTGCCTGATTTGCGGCTTTATCTATGACGAGGCCGCCGGGCGCCCGGAAGACGGCATTGCCCCCGGTACCAAGTGGGCAGACGTGCCGATGAACTGGACTTGCCCGGACTGCGGTGCGCGCAAGGACGACTTTGAAATGATGGCATTCTGAGCCATCACTTGATGGATGCATAGACTATGAACACCACTCTGCGACGTTGTAGCGCTGCGCTGCTGGTCTCGGCCGCGCTGGCCGGTTGCGTCAACACCACCGCCGGCGGCGAAGTGGGCGTCAACCGCAAGCAGTTCATCCTGCTGTCCGAGCAGGAGGTAACCGCCATGTCGGCGCAGGCCTACACGCAGGAGCTGCAAAAGGCCAAAACCGCCGGGGCGCTGAACAGCAATGCGGTGATTACCCGCCGCGTGCGCGCCATTTCCGAGCGCCTGATCCGCCAGGCTCCGGTGTTCCGCGCCGATGCCCGTAACTGGAAGTGGGAAGTCAACGTCGCCACCTCGCCCGAGCTCAACGCCTACTGCATGGCCGGTGGCAAGATCATGGTCTACAGCGGGCTGGTGGAAAAACTGGCGCTGAGCGACGACGAGCTGGCCACCGTAATCGGCCACGAAATGGCGCACGCGCTGCGCGAGCACAGCCGCGAAAGCATGAGTCAGGCCTACGCGCAGCAGGCCGGGCTGAATATCGTCGGCCAGCTGGCCGGGCTGTCGCAGGGTTCGATGGAGCTGGCGGCGCTGGCCACCGACGTGGCACTGACCAAGCCGCACAGCCGCGGCATGGAAAGCGAGGCCGACACCATCGGCTTGGAGCTGATGGCGCGTGCCGGCTACAACCCGCAGGCATCGATCACCCTGTGGCAGAAGATGCTGAAAGCCGGTGGCGGCGGCGGCCCGGCCTTCCTGTCTACCCACCCGGCGGGTGAGGAACGTATCGCCACCCTGCAGCGGCTGATCCCCAAGGTGATGCCGCTGTACCAGGCAGCAAAGAAATAAGCGGTTTCACGTGAAACTGACTCCCGCCCAGCTGGACGCGCTGCAACAGCAGGCGCTGGCGCTGCCCGGCGCGCAGCTGGAGGTGCTGTGGGGCGGCGTGCAGGTCCTGAAGGTGGCGGGCAAGATGTTTGCCACCTTTCACGATGACACGCTGGCCTACAAGGTGGCGGCCGAGGATTTCCTCGCCCTGTCCGGCCTGCCCGGCGTGCGCCCGGCGCCCTATCTGGCGCGGGCGCGCTGGATCAGCGTGGCCAGCACCGCCGCGCTGGACCTGGCGCAGCTGCAGGCCGGCGTGGCCAACTCGTGGCGGCTGGTGCTGCTGACACTCCCCAAAAAAGTACGCGCCGCGTACGGACTCTGACATGGCATACCTGTATCTGAAGGCGTTTCACATTTTCTTCGTGGTGGCGTGGTTTGCCGGCCTGTTCTACCTGCCGCGCATCTACGTCAACCTGGCCATGGCGCAGCCCGGCGCCGAGTTCGACCGCCTGCTGCTGATGGCGCACAAGCTGTTGCGTTTCATGACGCCGCTGGCCGTGCTGGCGGTGCTGCTGGGGCTGGGTCTGATGTTCGGCTACGGCATCGGCGGCGGCTGGCTGCATGCCAAGCTCACGCTGGTGGCCGGGCTGATCGGCTATCACGGCTACTGTTTCAAACTGCTGGCCGATTTCCGTGGCGGGCAAAACCGCCGGAGCCATGTCTGGTTCCGCGTCTTCAACGAACTGCCGGTGCTGGTGCTGCTGGCGGTGGTGATTCTGGTGGTGGTCAAACCGTTCTGATGAAAATCCTATTGCTCCCCCTGCTGCTGACGGCCGTGCTGGCCGGCTGCCAGCGCGACGACTGTACCAATGGCGTGTTCGTGCTGTCCGGCACCGATTTTGGCGATGTGCCGGCGGCCAGCGTTGCCGCCATGCCGGGCCGCCTGCCACCGGGCAAGCTGCCGGCCGGGCTGCAGCCGTCGGCCGACGGTCATTATCCCGGCACCAAGGCTTACTGCAGCGTGCTGGCGGCACACAGCGACTACAACGACGCGCTGAAAGGCGGCCGGCTGCAGGCTGGCAAACCCTGGTATGTCTACCGGCTGGACGCACGTTGGCCGCAAGACGTTTATCCCTACCGCGAGGCCGACTGGCGCCTGAAAGCACCGGCCCGCCTGCTGAAGAAAGAAGAAGCCCATGGCAGTGGAAATTGAACGCCGCTTCAAGGTAAACGGTGACGACTGGCGCGGTCTGGCGCCCGGCGTGCGCTACCGGCAGGGCTACCTGTCGGTGGAAAAAGAACGCACCGTGCGCGTGCGGGTGGTGGGCGAGCAGGCCTGGCTCACGCTCAAGGGCCAGATCAGCGACATCAGCCGCCACGAGTTCGAATACAGCATCCCGGTTGCCGAGGCGCAGACCATCATGGATGCGATGTGCCCGATGGTGGTGGACAAGCTGCGCTACCGCATAGAATTCGGCGGCTTCGTGTGGGAAGTGGACGAGTTCTTCGGCGACAACGCCGGCCTGGTGCTGGCCGAGATCGAGCTGCCGTCGGAAGACACGCCGTTCGAGCAGCCGGCGTGGATCGGCGAGGAAGTGACCAGCGACGGCCGCTACACCAACGCCTATCTGTCGAAAAACCCGTACCGCAGCTGGTAATGCCGCTGGCGCAGCCGGCCCGCCGCAACGCTGGCCGGCTGCGCGCGACAAGGTTGGCCGCATTGCCGTGATGGCATGCGGCCAACCTTGTTTGCGGCGGGTGCACCGAACGGGCACCCGGCTTGCTTGTCTCAAGCGCTTTGTCGCCTTGTTGCCGCCCGGCCATGCCGGGGAAAGGAACGCCGGATGCCCCGCACCACTAGCTGGCCACGCATGCTGGCCGCCCTGTTGCTGACATTGCCCTTGCTGGCGGCGGCCGCGGCCGGCTCCTATGCCAGTGACACGGTGGGCCCCGGCATTGCCGTGCGCAATATGCCGTACCGCGCCGCTTTTCCGCTGCTGGGCACGCCGCCGGCGGCTGGCCGCATCACCTCGGTGTACTACGCCTGGCATTTCTCGCCGCGCCCGCCCGGGCTGACGGTGCTGCTGTGCCAGGGCAGCCGCTGCGTGAATGTCAGCCAGCATGCCAGCGGCAGCACAGAGGCGTTTCGCGGTTTGAACCCGACGCAGCCGTTTTACCTCCAATACTCAGTCACTGGCAGCGGCGCGCTGATGCCGGTGTACAGTGGCAAGCAGCAGCTGGCGGTAAGCTACGTGTTCTGAGTGAGAGCGTGTGCACGATCTGCTACACGTCGGCGATGCGGCGTTAAAAACGTCTTCGGAATACTCATTGGCTTCATGTCAATTCCGTTTCCTCAGCCGTTTTCGCCTTGTCTCGCTCTAGCTCGCGAGATCGTGAACACACTCTGCACCGGCGACGGCAGTATTTGCCGCGCCGGCCACTCTCCGGCGGCAACCGCAGCGCCGGTATGG
>CAMLGD010000079.1 GCA_946479405.1 uncultured Vogesella sp. | reverse complement strand
TGTTGTAGAACGCCTCGGTGGTCTGGCCGGTCAGGGTACGGCCGGACTGGTCGGTAATGGTGCCGGACACCATGATCGGCAGCCGCGCGATCTCCGGGCGCTGGTCGAAATACTGGTGGATGGCGAACACCGCTGCCTTGGCGTTCAGCGTGTCAAAAATGGTTTCCACCAGCAGGAAGTCGGCGCCGCCCTTGACCAGGCCGTCGATGGCCTCGCTGTAGGTTTCCACCAGCTCGTCAAAGGTCACGTTGCGGTAGCCCGGGTCGTTCACGTCCGGGCTGATGCTGCAGGTACGGCTGGTGGGGCCCAGCACGCCGGCGCAGAAGCGCGGCTTGTCCGGGTTGACCGCCGTCATCGCCACGCACAGCTCTTTTACCAGCTTGGCGGCGGCAAAGTTCAGCTCCCATACCAGCTCTTCCATGCCGTAGTCGGCCATGGCGATGGCGGTGGCGTTGAAGCTGTTGGTCTCGATGATGTCGGCGCCGGCGTCGAGATAGGCCTGGTGGATGCCGGCGATGATCTGCGGCTGGGTCAGCACCAGCAGGTCGTTGTTGCCTTTCACATCGCGGGGCCAGTCCTGGAAACGCTCGCCCCGGTAGTCGGCTTCTTCCAGCTGGTGGCGCTGGATCATGGTGCCCATGCCGCCGTCCAGAATCAGGATGCGGCGGCCAAGCAGATCGAAAACAGGGTGCGGAACGTGTGTGGACATGGCGAAAGCTGCTTTTTTTAGGTAAAACTACGTAGACAAAAGAGCTTCATCTTATCATTGCGAAACAATCGGATAAGCTCATTCTTTAGAACAATACAATATAAAAGGGACTAGGAGCCGCATATGCCGCAGCAATCGACCACGCTGGTGCTGGCCCTGTTGTTTGCCGCCGGCGCCAGCCAGGCAGCAGAGCTGCGTATCGGGGTGGCCGAATCGGATGCGCCGCCGATCGTGGTGCTGAATGCGGCGCGTCAGCTGGCCCCCAGTCTTAGTTATGATCTTGGCATTGCGTTGGCGGCAGAGCTGGCCACCGGCGCCCGTTTTCAGCTGTTGTCGCGCAACCGGGTGGAGCCGGCGGTGGAGGCCAGCACGGTGGACATCGTCTGCAATGCCAACCCGGCGTGGTTCGGCAACGCCAGCCGGCTGGGCTGGACCCGCGACTTCTATCCGCAGGTGGAGCGCGTGGTCACCAGCACCACGCTGCCGCGCCAGGTGGCGGCGCAGCAGGACCTGGCCGGGCTGCGCATCGGCGTAATCCGCGGCTATCACTATCCGACGCTGCAGCCGCTGTGGCAGGACGGCGTGGCGGCGCGGGTGGACCATCCGCGACTGGACTCCACCCTCAAGGCGCTGGGCATGGGCGCGGTGGATGCCGCCATCACTTCCGAGCTGGAACTGGCCGGCTGGGCGCGCAACAACGCCGCCGCGGCGCAGCGCATCAAGGTGCAGCCGTGGCTGGTGTCCACCCACCAGACCTACTGCGCGGTGGCGCCGCGCTCGCGCTACAGCGTGGCGCAGCTGAACCGTGCCATCGCCGCGCTGGAGCGCAAGGGCGAGGTGCTGCGCATCCTGCAGCGTTACCAGTGGAAGCCGCGCTGAGCGCCGGGCGCTGGCGTACACTGCGGCATCTTTCCTGTCCGTCGTCATCATGACCCACTACCTGTATCTGCACGGTTTTCAATCCGGCCCGCAATCGCTGAAGGCGCGCGAGACGCACGACTTTCTGGCCGGCTGCGGCCAGTCGCATGTGTTTTCCGCGCCGCAGCTGTCGCCGTATCCGGCCACCGCCATCGCGCAGCTGGCCGGCTGGCTGACGGCGCGGCGCGAGCCGGTGGTGCTGATCGGCAGCTCGCTGGGCGGCTTCTACGCCACCCATCTGGCCGAGCGCTTCAATCTGCCGGCGCTGCTGATCAACCCGGCGGTCTACCCGGAGCACGATCTGGCGCGCTTTCTTGGCCCGCAGCACAACCCGTACACCGGCGAAGACTATGTGCTGACCGAACAGCACATGGCCGAGCTGCAGGCCATTCGTCCGGAGCGGCTGCATGCGGCCAACTATTGGCTGCTGCTGGGCACGGCGGACGAGGTGCTGGACTGGCGTGTGGCGGCGTGCCACTACCGCGGTGCGCGCCAGACGGTATTCAATGGCGACGACCATCGGCTGCAACGTTGGCCGCAATGCCTGCCCGGCTTGCTGCAACTGCACGGGCGCGTGCCGGCAGCGTACTGACAGCAGAACAGCCTGTTGCTGCCCATCGGCCGTGCTTTGCTGCAAGATGCCGCATCAGGCGCACAGACCCCGCGCCCATCGACAGGAGGTTTGCATGAATCAGATCATCCGTTTTCACGCCACCGGCGGCCCGGACGTGCTGCAGCTGGAGCAGAGCGATCCAGGCCAGCCCGGCCCGGGCGAGGTGCTGCTGCGCCACACCGCCATCGGCGTCAACTTCATCGACACTTACCATCGTAGCGGGCTGTACCCGCTGACGCTGCCGTCCGGCCTCGGCTCGGAAGCGGCCGGCGTGGTGGAAGCCGTGGGGGCCGGAGTAAGCCATGTGGTGCCGGGCGACCGCGTCGCCTACGCCGGCGGCGCGCAGGGCGCCTACAGCCAGCGCCGGGTAATGAACGCCGCGCCGCTGGTGCGGCTGCCGGATGACATCGCCGACGACACCGCCGCCTGCGTGATGCTGCAGGGCATGACCGTGGAGTACCTGATCCGCCGCACCTACCCGGTGCAGCCCGGCCAGACCGTGCTGTGGCATGCCGCCGCCGGCGGCGTGGGGCAGATCGCGGTGCAGTGGCTCAAATCGCTGGGGGTGCAGGTGATCGGCACCGTCGGCAGCGCCGACAAGGCGGCCATCGCGCAGCGGCTGGGCTGCCAGCACGTGATCAACTACCGCGAGGAAGACGTGGTGGCGCGGGTGAACGACATCACCGACGGCAAGGGCGTGCCGGTGGTGTACGACTCGGTGGGCAAGGATACCTTCGACATCTCGCTGGACTGCCTGGCGCCGCGCGGCATGTTCGTCAGCTTCGGCAATGCCTCCGGCGCGGTGCCGCCGTTTGCGCCGCTGCTGCTGTCGCAGAAGGGTTCGCTGTTCTTCACCCGCCCCAAGCTGGGCGATTACGTGGCCAGCCGTGCCGAGCTGGAAGCCAGTGCCGCGGCGCTGTTCGAGCGCATCCGCGCCGGCGCGGTACAGGTGCAGCCGTCGGCGCGCTATGCGCTGAGCGATGCCGCCCGTGCGCATGCCGATCTGGAAGCGCGGCGCACCACCGGCTCCATCATTCTGCTGCCGTAAGGCCCGCGGCCAACGTTGGCCGCAAGCAGCAATGCCGCCGGTCTGTCGACCGGCGGCCTTGTCGCATTCGTCGGAAAAGTGCCGATGCTCAGCGCAGCGCCGAGCCATCGTCCTGTTGCTGGATGATCTGATGCTGGCACTGGCGGCGCTGGCTGCCAAACAGCGCGCCGCAGCGTTTGGCGGCCAGCTGCAGCGCGCGGCAGCGCTCCGGCGGCGTGCCGGGGCGACAGCTGGGGGGCGGCAGTGTATCGGCCAGGCATTGGCGACGTGCCAGCCCCAGTTGCTGGCTGCAGCGATATTGCGCCTGTTGCAGCGCGACGCAGGCGGCATGGTCGCGCTCGCGCCGGCAGTTGGCGGGCGGGGTGAATTGCTGGCGGCAGGCGGGGCGGTCGGGCAGGGCCACGTCGCTACAGCTGGCTTCGCCCGCCTGCGCGTATTGGCAGGCCGGGCCGTCCGCCGCGCTGCGGCAGGCGGCCGGTGCCGCGGCCCAGGCTTGTGACGCGGCCAGCCCTGCGGCCAGCAGCCATGCCCAGCGTTGCCATCTCATGCCCATCCCCCAGATTCAAATGTGATGCCGGCCGTCACCGGCGGCGCCGCCTGCTCCGACGCGCTAGCTGGCCGCGACAGGCAGTGCTGCACGCGGCTAGTCCGGGGCGGCAAACGGCAGTGCGTTCAGCCTATCCTGTTTTTTACGCCAGCGGCGCCAGTCCTTTTCCGCCGGCTGCCGGCCGTATGGCTGGCTGGCCATGCCGGATTGCGGCGGATACGGCCGCAGCGCTTCGTGGCGGCGATAGTACTGGCGCAGACGCTTGGCTTCTTCCCGGCTCAGCTCGCCGCGATCGATTGCCTCTCTGAGGCGTAGCTCACGCAGGCGCTGGCTGTCCACCCCGTCTTGCTGGTCGCGGAACTGCGGCGGCCCGGCAAAGAACGGCGGCGCGGCCAGAGCCACGCTGCCAAGGTTGGCCGCGATGCAGAGCAACAGCGTCGGAAAAAGCCGATTCATAAGCACATTCTATCTTGCGTGACGACGGCGTGCCATGCCGGGGGCGCATGGCACGCTGTCATGGCGTTACGGCTTGGGTGCGGCCGGCTGCTGGCGCGGCTGGGCGCGGTCGTTGTTGTCGATCAACTCTTGCAGCTTGGCGTGCAGTGCCTGTTGCTGCTGGCGCAGGGTGGCGATCTCGGCGTCGGTCAGTGCCCCGGACTGCACGGCGGCATGAAACGCGCGCATGTCGTCACGGCTGCCCCAGTGTCCCTGGCCATCGCCATGATGCTTGCCGTGGCGGCCCGGCTCCGGCAGTAGCTGGCTTGGCCAGCTGCTGCGCGGTTTGCTGCGTTCGTTGTTGGCGATCAGGGTTTGCACCTTGTCGCGCATGGCCTGGTGCAACTTCTGCAGGCTGTCGCGGTCCGCCGTACTCAGGCTGCCGTCGGCACGCAGCTTTTCCATTTGCGCATGCAGCGCGTCGCGATCCTTCTTCAGCGTGGCCAGCTCGGCATCGCTTAGTGCGCCGGACATCACGGCATCGCGGAAGGCCTGCATCTCGGCGCGGGGCGGTTTGCCGCCGGCGTCCATGCCCGGGCCAAATGCCATGGCGGTGGCGGACAGGGCGGTGATGGTGGCAAGTGCGGCAGCGGTCAGCATGGTGCGGGTTTTCATAAGGCAGCTCCTGGCAGATGGCCACGTGGGCCGTTTGGATGACTGCACTGTAGGCGTCGGGTGTTGCGCAACTTTGTGCCACCGGCGGCAGAGTGTTAACGCCTGTTAAGGTTGGCCGCCGGCTTAATCAATCTTCACGCCAGGGCTGACGCGGGCGGTGCCGCAGGGTACGCTTTGTAGTGAACTCAAGGCAGGTAACGGAAACCCTATGGAGCAACGCAAAATACTGGTGGTGGATGACGATGTGCGGCTGCGCGAACTGTTGCAGCGCTATCTCAGCCAGCAGGGCTACACCGTGGATACGCTGTCGGATGCGCGCGATCTGGACCGCAAGCTGGCGCGCAACCGCCCGGACCTGCTGGTGCTGGACGTGATGATGCCCGGCGAGGATGGCCTGGCGGTGGTACGCCGCCTGCGCGCGCAGGGCGAGCCGATCCCGGTGGTGATGCTGACCGCGCGCGGCGAGGATGTCGACCGTATCCTGGGGCTGGAAATGGGGGCCGACGATTATCTGGCCAAGCCGTTCAACCCGCGTGAGCTGCTGGCGCGCATCAACGCGGTGCTGCGCCGCTACGAACACACGCCGGTGGTGGCGGCGCAACTGGCCGAGGCCGAGCCGATGAGCTTCGGCCGCTGCGTGCTCAACCCGGCACGGCGCGAGCTGACCCGCGACGGTGCGGTGGTGGCGCTGACTACCGCCGAATACGCGGTGCTGCTGGCGCTGGCCAGCCATCCGCGGCGGCCGCTGACGCGCGAACAGCTGATGGAGCTGGCGATGGGCAAGGGCGGTGGCGAATCGCAGGACCGCAGCATCGACGTGCACGTGTCGCGGCTGCGCAAGGCGATCGAGGAACCGGAAGGGCCGCCGCGCTACCTGCAGACGGTGTGGGGCTACGGCTATGTATTTGTGCCGGATGGCAGCAGCAGGGATGCGGGATGAAGTGGCCGGCCCTGCGCGGCACGCTGTTTACCCGTCTGGCGGTGCTGGTGGTGATGGCGGTGCTGGCCAGCCAGGTGTTTACCCTGTGGCTGGGCGTGCAGCAGAAAAACCGCCTGCTGTCGCGGCAGTTATACGCCCAGGTAGTGGACACGCTGGCCGATTACGAAGGCGTGCTGGAAAGCCTGCCGCCGGCACAGCGTGCGCCGTTCCTGCGTGCCAACGATCACGTCGGCCTGCCGCGGCTGTTGCCGCTGGATGACAGGACGCCGCGCGATGCGCACGTGCCGGGCATGGGGCGAGAGCTGGCCGATTCGCTGCGCGCGGCGCTGGGCGAGCCGGTGGAAGTCTATTTTGCCAATGGCGAGCGGCACGAGCTGTGGCTTAAGGTGCCGATGCTGGCGGAGCACTACTGGCTGGTGATGCCGCTGGCGCGCTATCTGCCGCCATCGTTGCGGCCAACCTTGCAGGCGGCCGGGCTGGTGGCACTGCTGTCGGTGCTGGCGGCGTTTGCGCTGGCGTGGCGCACCACGCGGCCGCTGTCGAAACTGGTGGCCGCCACCCGGGAGCTGGAAGCCGGGCGCACGCCGCCGCCGTTGGCGCCCAGTGGTCCGCGTGAAGTCAAACTGCTGATCGAACGCTTCAACGGTATGGCCAGCGCGCTGGAAAAAGCCGCTAGCGAACGCCGGCTGATGCTGGCCGGGCTGTCGCACGACCTACGCACGCCGCTGACGCGGCTGAAGCTGGCGGTGGAACTGCAGGACGACAATACCGAGCGCGAAGGCATGCTCACCGATATCGACGAGTTGTCGCGCATTGTCGGCCAGTTCATCGATTTTGCCCGCAGCGAGGAGCAGCGGCCGCTGTCGCCGCTGGCGCTGGATGAGCTGGTGGAAAGCGTGCTGGGCAAGTTTGCCCGCGATGGCATGGCAGTGAGCTTCCTGCGCCAGGACGCTACAGTGAATGGCGACGCGCTGGGCCTGCAGCGGCTGCTGTCCAACCTGTTGCAGAATGCCCGCCGTTACGGCGCAGCGCCGTTTGCCGTCAGCCTGCAAACGGCAGCGCAGCAGGTCACGCTGCGGGTGCACGACAGCGGCAGCGGCATCGCGCCGGAACTGCAGCAGGCGGCACTGGCGCCATTCGAAAGGTTAGCCGCACACCGCGGCACCGACGGCGGCAGCGGGTTGGGGCTGGCCATCGTGTCGCGCATCGTCAAGCAGCATGGCGGCCGGCTGCAGTTCGAGCATCCGCCGACAGGCGGCTTTACCGTGCTGGTGACACTACCGCTGTTGCCGCTGTGATCACGGCCGCGGCTTGCCCGGCTGCCAGCCCAGCAGTACCACCCCGGCCAGAATCAGCGCGGCGCCCAGCAGCATGCCGGCATTGATCGCCTCGCCCAGCAAGAGCGCACCCCACAGCACGCCGAATACCGGCACCAGGTAGGTGACGCCGCTGGCGCGGGTGGCGCCCAGCCGGGCGATCAGCCGGTAGAAGATCAGGTAGGCGAAGGCGGTGCTGGCCAGCGCCAGCGCCAGTACCGCGCCCCACACGTTGGCCGCAACCTCGCCCGCCGGCCATTGCCACCATGCCAGCGGCAACAGCAACAGCGAACCGCTGCTCAACATGCCCGCGGTGATCACCAGCGGCGGCACGCCGTGCAACCAGCGTTTGGTCATGTGGCCGGACCAGCCATAGCAGGCGGTAGCGGCCAACATCGCCAGTACCGGCAGCAGCGTACCGCTATCAAAGCCGGCGCCGCGGCCCATCATCAGCACGGTGACCCCGGCCAGACCCAGCAGCAGGCCGCCGCTGCGTTGCGCGGTCAGCTTCTCGCCGGCCAGCGGCATCGCCCACAGCGCGGTCATCAGCGGCGTGGTGGCATTCAGCACCGAGGCCACGCCTGCCGGCAGCGTCAGCGTGGCCCAGGCAATCAGGCAGAACGGCAGCGCCGACAGAAACACGCCGGATACGGCGATCTGCCACCAGTGCGCGCGCCACTGCGCCAGCCCGCCCTGCCACCACAATATCGGCAGCAGTACCAGGGCCGCCAGCGCCAGCCGCAGCTCGATCAGCGGGAACGGCCCCAGCGACGGCACCGCCACGCGCATGAACAGGAACGAGCCGCCCCACAGCGCGGCCAACAGCAACAGCAGCCAGTGATCAGTTTTCATGACAAATGTTGAACAGGGGGAGATGGCGGCAGTGTAAGCGGCGGGCAGCGGCAGGGCGATCTGTTTCTTGCGTTGAAACTGGCAGACAAGAAAAAACCCCGGTTATGGTAACCGGGGTGAATGCCTTTGCAGGCTCCCGCTCAGGGAGGTGAAGCGGGAAGAAGCGCGTTGCTCCTGTTTGCTTTGACGGTTCAGCTGCCGAAAGTTTCCGGGTCGTCGAAGTTTTCCGGCGCATCGAAGTTCTCTTCTTCCGGTAGCGGGCAGGCGGCAAACCAGTCTTCCACCACACGGGAAACCTCTTCGGTACCGGTTTTTTTCGAGCTGGAGAACAGCTGAATACTGATATTCGGGTAGTCGGCGAGCTCTTTCTTGACCGAGGACAGAACCTTTTGCTGCTCCTGGCGCGACAATTTGTCGGCTTTGGACAACAGGATGTGCACCGGACGCTGGGTGATATGGAAGAACTCGATCATCTTCCAGTCCAGCTCTTTCAGCGGATGGCGCGAATCCATGATCAGCAGCAGACCGACCAGGCTGTCGCGGGTCTGCAGGTAGCGGCCCAGCAGCTCCACCCAGTGGGTTCGAATCGCTTCCGGCACTTCGGCATAGCCGTAGCCCGGCAAGTCAACCAGAAAACGCTCCTGTCCCAGATCGAAGAAATTGATATGCTGGGTACGTCCTGGGGTCTTGGAAACATAGGCCAGGCGGGTGCGATTACACAGGGTGTTGATGGCGCTGGACTTGCCGGCGTTGGAGCGCCCGACAAAGGCCACCTCGCAGCGCGTGGGCGGCAGGTCCCGCAAATGATTTACCGTGGTAAAAAACTGCGCTTTCTGAAAAATCGACATAGTAGTAAGGGCAAAGTCAATTGATATAGAATAGCAGGTTTGAAATTGCCACCTTTACAGATATTTACGCTATCTCTCACTAGGAGCGACCATGAAACGTAAGATGCTGTTGGCTATCGCCGCTGCAGGCTTTGCAGCCAGCGCGATGGCCGCCACCCCGGCTCCGGCTGCCAAGGCCGATCCGGCCAAGGGCAAAGTCATCGTGGATCAGGTGTGCGCCGCCTGTCACGGTGCGGACGGCAACAGCGTGGCCTCTGCCAACCCGACTCTGGCCGGGCAGCATGCCAAGTACATCGAAACCCAGCTGGCTGCCTTCAAGAAGGGCGATCGCAAGAACCCGATCATGCTGGGCATGGCCACTCCGCTGTCTGCTGATGATATACGCAATGTTGCCGCCTATTTCAGCAGCCAGAAAGTGAAGCCGCGCGAAGCCGCGGACAAGAGCCCGATGGCGCTGGGCAAGAAGATCTACACCGCTGGTAACCCGAGCACCAGGGTGCCGGCCTGTATGGCCTGCCACGGTCCGGCCGGCCGCGGTCTGCCGGACCAGTACCCGGCGCTGGGCAGCCAGCATGCCGGTTACGTGGTAGCGCAGCTGAACGCGTTCAAAGCCGGTACCGATCGCAAGAACCAGATCATGGCCGATGTTGCCATGCGCATGAGCGATGCCGAAATGAAGGCGGTTGCCGAATACATTTCCGGCCTCCGTTAATCGGCGCAACTTTTTTGCGCGGCGGTATTCCAAAGGGGGCTTCGCGCCCCCTTTGTCGCGTCCGAAACTAGAAAAATGACCAGCAAAAAACGCACTTCTCCCGGCTACCAGCTGTACGAACTGTTCAGCTCGATGCGCTTCGCCATCGGCCTGTTGACCATTCTTGCCATCGCCTCGGTGATCGGCACCGTGCTCAAGCAGAACGAACCCTATCCCAACTACGCCTTCGAGTTCGGCCCGTTCTGGTTCAAGGCCTTTGAAGTGCTGGGCTTGTACGATGTGTATCACTCGGCCTGGTTTCTCACCATTCTGGCCTTTCTGGTGATCTCCACCACGCTGTGCATCGTGCGCAACGGTCCCGGTTTCCTGCACGAGATGCGCGCCTACCGCGAAAAAGCCAGCGACAACTCGCTGGCGGCGATGAAGCACAGCCAGCAGCTGGACATCAGCCTGGACGAGCCGGCCGCCATCGCGCTGCTGCAACAGCGCGGCATGCGCTTCAAGCGCCGCGAGCGCGAGGACGGCAGCGTGGTGCTGGCGGCCAAGAAGGGCGCCGCCAACAAGCTGGGCTATTTCTTTGCCCACATCGCCATGGTGGTGATCTGCATCGGCGGCCTGCTGGATGGCAACCTGCCGCTGAAGATCGGTGAACTGCTGGGCAAGATCGTGCCGGAAACGCGCGACATGCCGCAAAGCCAGATTCCACTGCAGAGCCGGCTGACCGCGGCCAACCTGTCGTTCCGTGGCAATGTCACCGTGGCCGAGAACAAGAGCGCCGACGTGATCTTCCTCAACAGCGGCAATGGCTACCTGGTACAGGAGTTGCCGTTCATCGTCACGCTGAAGAAATTCCACGTCGACTACTACAGCAACGGCATGCCCAAGCTGTTTGCCAGCGACATCGTGGTGACCGACAAGAAGACGGGCAAGGAAACCCCGGCCACCGTCAAGGTCAACCACCCGCTGATCATCGATGGCGTTGCCATCTACCAGGCCAGCTTTGGCGATGGCGGTTCGCCGCTGCAGCTGCGCGCCTGGAACCTGGCCGCCCCGCAACAGGCGCCGGTGGATATCAAGGGTGTATCGTTGGCCGCACAGCCGCTGAAAGCCAACGGCAAGGACTACCAGCTGGAGTTTGGCGAACTGCGCGTGTTCAACGTCGAGAACATGGGCAAAGTGCCGGATGGCAGCAAGAGCTTCGGCCAGCGCATGCAGGACGCGCGCGAAGTGAAGCAGGACAACAAGCAGCTGAAGAACGTCGGCCCGTCGGTGACCTTCAAGCTGCGCGACAGCCAGGGCCAGGCGCGCGAGTACCAGCACTACATGGTGCCGATGGAGCAGGAGGGTGCCATGTACCAGGTGGCCGGCGTGCGTAGCGAAGTGTCGCAGCCGTTCCAGTACCTGCGCATCCCGCTGGATGACCAGCTGAAGATCGACAGCTTCATGCGTCTGCGCGCGGCGCTGAACAACCCGGCCTGGTACGAGGAGATGGTGCAGCGCACCGCCGCCAAGGCACTGCAGGGCAAGGCCATCAGCCCGGCGATGCAGCAGCAGTTTGCCGATAGCGTGCGCTGGGTATTGGGGCGCTTCAGCGCCGGCGGCTTTGCCGCACTGGAGCAGTTCCTGGACCAGAAAGTGCCGGCCGACAAGCGCCAGGCCATCGCGCAGACCTATATCAAGATCCTGCAGGGTGCCATTATTGATGTGATGGCAGTGGCGCAGGAAAAGGCCAATCTCAAACCATGGCCGCAGGACGAAAAACACTACCGCTTCCTGCTGGACAGCCTGGTGACCATCAGCGCGCTGAACGACTATGCCGCGCCGGTGTACCTGGAAATGTCCGGCTTTGACCAGGTGCAGGCATCCGGCCTGCAGATGACGCGCTCGCCCGGCAAGAACCTGGTGTACCTCGGTTCGCTGCTACTGGTGATCGGCATCATCCTAATGTTCTATATCCGCGAAGTGCGCTTGTGGCTAGTGTTGCGACCGGGGCGTGTGCGGGTGGCGATGAGCAGCAATCGCCACAACCGTGATCTGGATCGCGATTTCGCGCAAGTCGTCGGCACGCTGCAAGGCCGCACTGGAGAAGCATGATGGAATTGACTCTGCAACAACCGTTCTACAAGCGTCTGGCGCTGGGCGACTGGCTGTTCGCCGTGCTGATCGTCGCCGTGGCCGGCTACAGCTTCAGCCTGTACGGCAGCGCCATGGATTACTACGAGCAGCTGATCCTGCTGGGCAGCAGCATCGGCCTGATCGCACTGGGCTGGTTCTGGAAAAGCTGGCGCTGGTTCCTGCCGTTGGCCGGCGCCATGTCGCAGCTGGCCATCGCGCTGTACGACCACAACCTGGCGCGTGCCGGCGAAAGCTTCGGTCTCAAGTTCCTGCTGTCCAGCCAGTCGTCGTTCATGTGGATGTGCACGCTGTTCTTCCTCGCCACCGCGGTGTACTGGGGCGGGCTGCTGTCGCGCTCGGCGCTGCTTAACCGCATCGGCAGCGGCCTGACCTGGGCGGCGGCGGCGTTCGCGCTGTCCGGCCTGTTCACCCGCTGGTACGAGAGCTACCTGATCGCGCCGGACGTTGGCCGCATCCCGGTCTCCAACCTGTACGAAGTGTTCATCCTGTTCTGTCTGATCACTGCGCTGATGTACCTGTACTACGAGGCCAAGTTCGCCGCGCGCCAGCTGGGCGCCTTCGTGCTGCTGGTGATCAGCGCCGCGGTCGGTTTCATCCTGTGGTACACCTTCGACCGCCAGGCGCACCAGATCCAGCCGCTGATCCCGGCGCTGCAGTCGTGGTGGATGAAGATCCACGTGCCGGCCAACTTCGTCGGCTACGGCGCCTTCTCGCTGTCGGCGATGCTGGGCGTGGCGCAGCTGTTGGCGCGGCGCGGCATCCTGGCCGGCAAGCTGCCGGCGCCGGACATCATCGACGAGATGATGTACAAGGCCATCTCGGTCGGCTTCCTGTTCTTCACCATCGCCACCATCCTCGGCGCCATGTGGGCGGCCGATGCCTGGGGCGGCTACTGGAGCTGGGACCCGAAGGAAACCTGGGCGCTGATCGTGTGGCTGAACTACGCCGCCTGGCTGCACGTGCGGCTGGTGAAAGGCTGGCGCGGCGAACCGCTGGCCTGGTGGGCGGTGATCGGTCTGGTGGTGACCACCTTCGCCTTCATCGGCGTGAACATGTTCCTGACCGGCCTGCATTCCTACGGTTCGCTGTAAGCGCTGCAGCTGCCATGCGGCCAACGTTGGCCGCAAAAAAACCGGACAGTTTTACTGTCCGGTTTTTTCATGTGTTTGCGATGAATTAATGGTGAAGTCCGCACAGTCGGACCGCTTCCCTGTCTTCAGCAGTTTGCATGTCGGTGGGAAGGTGCGTGTAGCCGATTTTGCGCATGGTAACAATATGGTTATGCCGGGCAACATAAAAATTGGCATAGCCAAGCATGCCTGGGCCATAGATATCGATTACATAGCAACCGGCAGGCAAGGTGCGAAAGTCTCCGACCTTTGCATACGGCAGCCGATATTCCTTGACGCGTTCGTCATTGTGAAATCGCCATATCGGCTTGCCGTTCATTTGGCGCATGGGGTACATCGAGATGTAGATATTGCCGAGATCAACACCGGAATGGATGAAAAATACCGGCCAGCCTTGGTTGTCCCGTTCAAGGTCGATATCCCCCTGGTAATTGCAGCCAGCCAGCGTGCTAGCAAGCAGCAGAACAACGAGTTTTTTCATGGCGGCTCCAATCTTGGGTCACCATTTTATGCAAAAAATATAAAGCCGGGCGTCATGGCGCCCGGCATTTCGTTACTTACCCACGCTTACTGGTTGCGGTTGGCGCGGCGGTAGCGTTCGATCAGCAGCTTGGTGGAGCTGTCGTGCGGTGCAGAGGCCAGCTTGCCGGCCAGCTCGGCGTGAATGGTTTTGGCCAGTTGCTTGCCCAGCTCCACGCCCCACTGGTCGAAGCTGTTGATGCCCCAGATCACGCCCTGCACGAAGATCTTGTGCTCGTACAGCGCAATCAGGCTGCCGAGGTTGCGCGGGTCGAGGCGGTCCATCAGCAGGGTGTTGGTGG
>CAMLGD010000078.1 GCA_946479405.1 uncultured Vogesella sp. | reverse complement strand
GCGGATGTGGTCCAGGTAGCGGCAGGCGAAGGCATGGCCCCAGTCGCTGGTGATGTCGTGGGCGTCGGCGCTGAAGTTGCGGATCATCTCGTTGATGCCGTTCACCCCCAGGGTGGAGAAGTGGTTGCGCAGGCTGCCGAGGAAGTGGCGGGTGTACGGGTACAGCCCGCCGTCGATGTGCTGCTGCACTTTGCTGCGGCGCAGTTCCAGCACCTCGCGGCCAAGGTTCAGCAGGCGGTCGGTTTCGGCCTGCAGCGCGGCTTCGTCGCCGGCAAAGCGGTGCCCCAGCCGTGCGCAGTTGAGGGTGACCACGCCCACCGAGCCGGTCTGCTCGGCGCTGCCGAACAGGCCGTTGCCGCGCTTCATCAGCTCGCGCAGGTCCAGCTGCAGGCGGCAGCACATGCTGCGCACCATGTGCGGCTCCAGCTCGGAATTCACGAAATTCTGGAAGTAGGGCAGGCCGTACTTGGCGGTCATCTCGAACAAGAGTTCGCTGTTCTCGCCGTACCAGTCGAAATCCTTGGTGATGTTGTAAGTGGGAATGGGGAAGGTGAAGGCGCGGCCGCAGGCGTCGCCGGCCAGCATCACCTCGATATAGGCGCGGTTGATCAGCGCCATTTCCGCCGCGCAGTCGCCGTAGCGGAACGGCATCTCCTCGCCGCCCAGCACCGGAATCTGCTCGCGCAGGTCTTCCGGGCACACCCAGTCGAAGGTGAGGTTGGTGAACGGCGTCTGCGTGCCCCAGCGGCTGGGCACGTTCAGGTTGTAGATCAGCTCCTGGATCGCCTGCTTCACCTGCGCGTAGCTCAGCGCGTCCTTTTTCACGAACGGCGCCAGGTAGGTGTCGAAGGAGCTGAACGCCTGCGCGCCGGCCCATTCGTTCTGCAGCGTGCCGAGGAAGTTGACGATCTGGCCGCAGGCGCTGGACAGGTGGCGCGGCGGGGCGGATTCCACCTTGCCGCCGACGCCGGCAAAGCCCAGCTGCAGCAGGGTGCGCAGCGACCAGCCGGCGCAGTAGCCGGACAGCATGTCCAGGTCGTGGATGTGCAGGTCGCCGTGGCGGTGTGCGACAGCGGCTTCCACCGGAAATACCTCATGCAGCCAGTACTCGGCGGTGAGCTTGCCGGCGATGTTGAGGATCATGCCGCCCAGGCTGTAGCCCTGGTTGGCATTGGCCTGCACCCGCCAGTCGGCACGGGACAGGTATTCGCTGATGCTGCTGACCGCATCCACGTGGTGGCTGGGGCGTGCGTCCATGTTTTGCTCCAATATCTTGTGTTTGGCGCATTGTATGGACGCAGCATGTGGTGGTGATTGATGTGAATCAAGTCTCTGAAAATACTGTTGGCATGATAAAAAACGCCAGCGCGACAAGCCGGGCTGGCGTGGGGGACAGGTGGATCAGGGCGGGAGCGGCGGCTGGATACGACACCCGGTCGCCAGTGCCAGGCGGCATGCCGCCGGTAGCTTGCCGCCAGCGCATGCGGCCAACCTTAGTGGCTGGTGGGCGCCGGCATCACGATGCTGCGCTGGAAACGCAGCAGGCTGTCGCCCGGGTTGTGGTAGCGGTAGCCGTGCTCGGTGCCGTAGCCGGCGGTGTCGCCCGCTTGCAGCGTGTGCTCGTTGCCGGCGTAGGCCAGCTGCAGCGTGCCGCTGTGCACCTCCACGATCTCGCCGCAGCCGGCCGGATCGGGGGCGGCAAGGTAGCGGTCGCCGGGCGCCAGCTGCCACTGCCACAGCTCCAGCGTGCAGCCGGCCAGTGCCAGGCTGTGCAGCAAGGTGGCGTGGCTGTCGCTGCTGTCACCCTGCCACACCCGCACCGGTGCCTCGCTGCCGGGGGCGCGCACCAGCTCGGAAAAGGTCAGCCCCAGCGCGCTGGCGAGGCGGTCGAGGGTGGCGATGCTGACATTGCTGGCGCCGGCCTCGATGTTGACCAGCATGCGGCGGCTGACCTCGGCGCTGGCGGCCAGTTTTTCCTGGCTCAGGCCGCGCTGCTGGCGTGCGCTGCGCAGGTTGTGGGCGACATGGCTGAAGACTTGCAGGGGGGCGTGTTCGCTCATAAGTGCAATATATTGCTCAGTAAGGAGGTTGTGCAGTATAGTGCACAGAATTGAAGCGCCACCTTACCTGCGAGCCATCCCCATGTCCACTCTCACTGCTGCCGCCCCCGCGGCCCATCGCTCCTGGCTACCCGACCTGTCACTGGTCGGCGTCACCCTGATCTGGGGCGGCACCTTTCTGGCGGTGCAGACCGCGTTGCAATGGAGCGGCGCTTTTGCCTTTGTCGGCATGCGCTTTGCCATCGCCACCGTGCTGGCGCTGCTGCTGTGCCGCCGCCAGCTGGCCGGCCTCAACCGCACCGAGCTGCTGGGCGGCATCGGCATCGGCCTGATCCTGTATTTCAGCTACAACCTGCAGACGCTGGGGCTGGGCCATATCGCCAGCAGCACTTCGGCGTTTCTCACCGGCTTGTACGTGCCGCTGGTGCCGCTGTTGCAGTGGCTGCTGTTTCGGCAGCGGCCAAGCCTGGCGGCGTGGGGTGGCGTCGGGCTGGCGTTTGTCGGCCTGCTGCTGCTGGCCGGGGTCGATGGCTTCAGCATCCGGCTGGGGTTGGGCGAATGGCTGACCATCGCCGCCACCGCCACCATCGCGCTGGAAATCTGCCTGATCAGCCGTTTTGCCGCCGGCTGCAACGCCGGGCGCATGGCGCTGGTGCAGCTGGCAACGGTGGCGCTGCTGTCGCTGGCCAGTGCCCCGCTGGCCGGCGAGGCGCTGCCGCAGTGGCAGCCGCTGCTGCTGACCTGCTTGCTAGCGCTGGGGGCCGCCACCGCGCTGATCCAGATCGTGATGAACTGGGCGCAGCAGACCGTGCCGGCCACCCGCGCCACCATCATTTACGCCATGGAGCCGGTGTGGGGCGGGCTGATCGGCTGGCTGGCCGGCGAGGTAATGACTGCCGGCAAGGTCGGCGGTGCGGCGCTGATCGTCGCCAGCGTGCTGCTGAGCCAGCTGGGCGCGCGCAAGGCGACGCACGCGCCGGCCTGACCCTCAGAACCTGTTCACCATCTGCTGCGATGTAATCCCAAGGCAGCGAGACGGTGTTGAAAACGGTTGCGGCATGCTTGTTTACATCTGGATAAACACGGCTCCTGCAGCCGTTATCGCCTTGTCTCGCGTGGGCGTGACCCCGTTGTTGTGATGCAGAGCAATGCGGCCAACCTTGCCCAAGGTTGGCCGCAGCCCATTTGGCGCCGTGCTCAGCGCCCGCCGCCGGCGGTGAAGGCCATGCCTTCCTGTTCGCCCAGCGGGCGCGGGTGCAGGTGGGCCTCGAACTGCTGCGTCGCCACCGCCCAGGAAAAGCGCTCCGCCACCCGGCGCACCTGGTCGCGGTCCAGCGCCAGCGCCTGCAGGCAGGCGCTGCGCAGATCCTGATGCAGTACGCCGCCGCCGCTGTCTCCCACCACGTCCAGCGGGCCGTCCACCGGGTAGGCGGCCACCGGTGTGCCGCAGGCCATTGCCTCCAGCAGTACCAGGCCGAAGGTGTCGGTCAGGCTGGGAAACACGAACACGTCCGCCGCGCGGTAGAAGCGCGCCAGCTCGTGCTGCGGAAACACGCCGGCAAAGTGCACCGCGGGGTAGCGCTGGCGCAGCTCCTCCAGCTGCGGGCCTTCGCCCACCACCCACTTGCTGCCCGGCAAGTCCAGCTGCAAAAAGGCCTCGATGTTTTTTTCCACCGCCACGCGGCCGATGTAGACGAAGCGCGGCGGCGCGGTGTCCAGCCGTTCGCGCTCGCCGGGGCTGAACAGCGTGGTGTCCACGCCGCGGCCCCACAGCACCACATTGCCGAAGCCGCGCTGGCGCAGCGCGCGCACGATGCTGGGCGTCGGCGCCATCACCGCCGCCGCCGGCGCGTGGAAGCGGCGCATGAAGGCGTAGCTGATGGCCAGCGGCAGCCGCACGCGTGCGGCGACGTATTCCGGAAAGCGGGTGTGGTAGGCGGTGCTGAACGGCTGGCCATGGCGCAGGCACCAGCGCCGCGCCGCCCAGCCCAGCGGGCCTTCGGTGGCGATGTGCACCGCCTGCGGGCTGAATGCGGCCAACCTTTGCGCCACCTGGCGGTAGGGGAACAGTGCGATGCGGATGTCCGGGTAGCTGGGCAGCGGCAGGGTGCGAAAGCCGTCGCCGGCGTCGTGCTCGCCGCCTAGCGGGGTAATCAGCGCCACTTCGTGGCCGCTGGCGCGCAGTTCGCGGATGGTTTCCAGCAGGCTGCGCACCACGCCGTTGACCTGCGGCAGCCAGGCATCGCTGACGATCATGATGCGCATGTGGCGGTCTCCTGCTGCGCGGCCTGCGGTGCCAGGGTTTCCGGCGCGGCGGGGCGGGTGGCGGGCTGTGGCGGCATATCGGCGCCGTGGGCTGCCAGCCGCGTCCAGTACACCACTTCCAGGTGCCCGTCGTGGTGCTCCACCAGCGCCGACAGGCTTTCCACCCAGTCGCCGCAGTTGCCGTAGACGATGCCGTCGATGTCTTTCACTTCCGGCTTGTGGATGTGGCCGCAGATCACGCCGTCAAAGCCGCGGCGGCGCGCCTCGGCCGCCAGGATGTGCTCGAAATCGCTGATGAAGTTCACCGCGTTCTTCACCTTGTGCTTCAGGTATTGCGACAGCGACCAGTACGGCCGCCCCAGCTTGTGGCGTAACCAGTTGTAGTGGCGATTGAGGCCGAGTATCAGCGTGTACAGGCTGTCGCCGACATAGGCCAGCCACTTCACGTGCTGGATCACGCCGTCGAACTCGTCGCCGTGGATGATCAGCAGCCGCTTGCCGTCGGCGGTGCGGTGCTCGGCCTCGCTGCGGATGGCGATGCCGCCGAAATCCAGCCCGGCGTACTGTCGCGCTGCCTCGTCGTGGTTGCCCGGCACGTACACCACCTGCGTACCCTTGCGCGCCTTGCGCAGCACCTTCTGCACCACGTCGTTGTGCGCCTGCTTCCAGTACCAGGATTTTTTCAGCTGCCAGCCGTCGATGATGTCGCCCACCAGGTACAGGGTGTCGGCATCGTTATGCTTGAGAAAGTCCAGCAGAAAGCCGGCCTGGCAGCCGCTGGTGCCAAGGTGGACATCGGATAGCCAGATGGTGCGGTAACGGTGGCTCATGGTGCATCTCCGCAGGGCAGATGCGCACGATAGTGCTGCCCGCGCATGACAATACCGTGAGCCGGCGGTGACGGAACGGTGACAAAGCGATACCCTGCGGCAATGTTGGCTGCGCTAGCCTGCGGCGCTAAGTTTGGCTTAATGCTGGTCTGTTGCAATGCACACGCTGGGCGGGCTGCGTGCCTGCCGTCTGAACCCTTTCGAGTGAACCGATGAAAAAACTGCTTCGTCCACAGCGGGCGGAATGGCTGGCGCTGGGCGCTTCGCTGCTGTTTGTGCTGCTGTTCAACCTGCCGTTCTGGCAACGCATGCTGACCATTGTCGGCCCGGTGGACGGCCATGGCATCAAGATGCTGGGCATGGCTTTTGTATTGGTCACCGCCTTTTTCAACCTGCTGATGCTGCTGCTGGTGTGGCCGCGCATCGGCCGCCCGCTGCTGACGGTGCTGTTTGTCACCACCGCGGCCATTACCTATTTCATGAGCCAGTACGGCGTGCTGATCGACATGAACATGGTGCGCAATGCCATGCAGACCGATGGCGCCGAGGTGCGCGATCTGATCACGCTGAAGATGGTGCTCACCGTGCTGCTGCTGGGCGGGCTGCCCAGCTGGTGGCTGTGGAAGGCGCCGCTGAGCTTCCGCCCGGCGCTGCGCGAGGTGGGCAGCCGCGTGCTGGCGCTGCTGATTACCGCCGGCGTGCTGTTTGGCGTGGCGATGGCCGGCTACCAGGACTTCGCCTCGCTGTTCCGCAATAACCGCGAACTGCGCTTTGCCATCACTCCCACCAACTACCTGCAGGCCACCTCGTCCTACGTGAAGCGGATGTATGCCAAGGCACAGCCACTGCAGCAGATCGGGCTGGATGCCAAGCGCGATCAAGCCTGGCCGCAAGGCAGCAAGCCGCGGGTGCTGGTGCTGGTGGTGGGCGAAACCGCGCGCGCCGATCATTTCTCGCTCAATGGCTATGCGCGCCCCACCAACCCGGAACTGGCCAAGGTGCCGGGGCTGATCAACTACCCGGATGCGTGGTCGTGCGGCACCGAAACCGCTATCTCGGTGCCGTGCATGTTCTCGGCGCTGCCGCGCGACAAGTTCGATGCCGACGAGGCCAAGCACCGCGAGAACCTGCTGGACATCCTCAAGCGCAGCGGGCTGGATGTCAGCTGGCTGGACAACAATTCCGGCTGCAAGGAAGTGTGCAACCGCGTGCCGACCCAGCTGCTGTTCGGCGCCAAGGATCCCAAGTTCTGCAATAGCGAGGAATGCTTCGACGAAATTCTGCTGGATGCGCTGGATGGCAAGCTCAAGGGGCTGACGCAGGACGCGGTGATCGTGCTGCACCAGAAGGGCAGCCACGGCCCGGCGTATTACAAGCGCTACCCGTCGCAGTTTGCGGTGTTCAAGCCGGAGTGCCAGACCAGCGAGCTGCAGAAGTGCAGCCAGCAGGACATCATCAACGGCTTCGACAACACCATCCGCTATACCGATTACTTCCTGGCGCAGGTGATCAAGCGGCTGCAGGCCGCCCCGGACATCGCCGGCAGCATGTTCTACCTGTCTGACCACGGCGAATCGCTGGGCGAAAACAATATGTACCTGCACGCCACGCCGTACATCGTGGCGCCGGACGCGCAGAAGCACATTCCGATGCTGGCGTGGTTCTCGCCGCAGTGGCTGACTGCGGCCAACATGCGGCAGCAGTGCCTGCAGCAGGCCAGCCACCAGCGCTACAGCCAGGACAACCTGTTCCACAGCGTACTGGGGCTGATGGCAGTACGTACTACGCTGTACGAAAAGCCGCTGGACATGTACGCGGCCTGCCGCCAGGGCTAAGCCCGCGCGCCGGATAAGGGGGCGCCGCCACAGGGCGGCGCCTTTTTTATGCGTCGAATAGTTTGCGCTAAGCGGCTGTTAAGTTTCCGCTAATCCACCGGCGGCACACTGCCACGCTAACCCTTATTTGCCGGAGCCTGGCATGCCTGCATCCCCTGCCGATTTCTACCGCCGCCAGCTGCTGTGGCTGCTGGCCAGCCTGTTGCTGTTGCTGTGGCTGGAGCGCTTTCCCATGCTGGATCTGCGTCTGCAGGCACTGTTCTTCGATCCGGCCAGCGGCCACTTCCCGCTACAGAACGCCGGCTGGCTGGACCTGCTCAATCACAAGCTGGCCAAGTACCTGATCGTGGCGACCGGCGTGGTGCTGGGCATCGCCGGCTGGCGGCGGCGCGACTACCGGCAATTGCTGGCGGTGGCGGTGATGCTGCTGGCCACCGCGCTGGTGTCGTGGCTGAAGCAGAAAAGCGCGCACTCCTGCCCGTGGGATCTGCAGGCCTTCGGCGGCCATGCCAGCCGCTTTGGCCTGTTCGACGCGGTGCCGGCGGATGCCGGCCCCGGGCGCTGTTTTCCCGGCGGCCATGCCTCCGCCGGGTTCTCCTTGCTGGCGCTGGGTTACTGGCTGCGGCCAAGCCGGCCGGCACTGGCGCGGCGGCTGTTCTGGCTGGGCGGCAGCGCCGGCATGCTGATGGGGCTGGGGCAGATGCTGCGCGGCGCGCACTTCCTGTCGCACAACCTGTGGAGCGGCTGGCTGGTGTGGCTGGCCTGCTGTCTGCTGTTTGCCGGCCACGATCTGCTGTGGCAGCCGTGGCGTCAGCGCATCGCTGCGCGGCTGGCGGCCACTGCTAAGCCTGGGTTAAGCAAAAGCTAAGCCGCCGTTAAGGCCAGTGGCATTAAATGACACTGTACCTGCAGGCGTGCAGGTGAACACAGACCCCTCCAAGGAGAACCATCGCATGAAAAAGCTGCTCGCCGTAAGCCTGATGGCCGTTGTTGCCTCCAGCGCCTTTGCTTCCGCCCAGTGCCCGGCACAACCGAAAGACAAATGGCAGAAAGAAGCTGACTTCAAGAAGCAGCTGGAAGGCCAGGGCTACCAGATCAAGAAGTTCAAGGTGTCCGGCAACTGCTACGAAATCTACGGCAAGAACAAGGACGGCAAGAAAGTGGAAATCTACTTCGACCCGGTATCCGGCAAGCCGGTAAAGAGCGACATCGAGAACTGATCGTCGCCGCCATGGCCGGGCAACTGCCCGGCTTTTTTTGTTTGTTCGCAGTTCACGCTTGATTTGCCGTTGCCCGCGCGTTGCTGGCCGCGGCGGTTACTGGAGTCGCCATCATGAGCACCCTTTCCGAGCAAAATCGTATCCGCCGCGAAGAAGTGTGGGATCCGTTTGTGCGCCTGTTCCACTGGACGCTGGTGAGCTGCGTCATGCTCAACCTGTTCGTGCTGGAAGAGGGCGACCCGCCGCACCGCTGGGCCGGCTATCTCGCCAGCGGGCTGGTGCTGGCCCGCATCCTGTGGGGCTTCATCGGCAGCCGGCATGCCCGCTTTGCCAGCTTCTTCCCGACGCCGTCACGGCTGAAAGCGCATCTGGGCGCGGTGAAGGGGGGCCAGCATCCGCAAGTCAGCGGCCACAACCCGCTGGGCGCGCTGATGATGTTCGCGCTGATGGGGCTGGTGCTGTCGCTGGGGGTGAGCGGTTACCTGATGGGCACCGATGCCTACTTTGGCGAAGACTGGCTGGAAGAACTGCACGAGGCGCTGGCCAACACCTTGCTGGCGGCGGTGGGGCTGCATGCGCTGGCGGCTATCGTCATGAGCCGTATCGAGCGGGTGAACCTGGTTCGTGCCATGATTACCGGTATCAAGGAATGGCGATAGGAACACAGCATGCGGGTATTGATCGTCGAGGATGACCCCCTGATCGGGGACGGGCTGCAGGCCGGTTTGCAGGCGCTGGGGTTCAGCTGCGACTGGCTGCGCGATGGCAAGCTGGCGTTGTCCGGCATCCGCGCCGCGCCCTACGACGCGGTGGTGCTGGATCTGGGCCTGCCCGGCATGGACGGGCTGGAGGTGCTGGCTGCCTGGCGCCGTGCCGGCCAGCACGAGCCGGTGCTGCTGCTCACTGCCCGCGATGGCGTCAACGACCGCATCCGCGGCCTGGATGCCGGTGCCGACGACTACCTGGTAAAGCCGTTTGCGCTGGGCGAGTTGGCCGCACGGCTGCGCGCGCTGCTGCGTCGCCGCGGCGGCAGCAGTACGCCGCTGCTGACGCACGGCCGCGTCAGCCTCGACCCGGCCGCCCGCCAGGTGACGCTGGATGGCCAGCCGGTGGCGCTGTCGGCGCGCGAGCTGGCGGTGCTGGAGGTGCTGCTGGGTAACCGCAATCGCGTGCTCAGCCGCGCCGAGATCGAAGAAAAACTGTACGACTGGGCGCACGAGGTGGAAAGCAACGCGGTGGAAGTACACATCCACCACCTGCGCAAGAAACTGGGCGCCGATTTCATCAAGACCCGCCGCGGGCTGGGCTACACGCTGGGAGACGGCGCGTGAACTACAGCCTGCGCGGCCAACTGGTACGCAGCCTGTTGCTGGTGGTCACCCCGTTGTGGCTGCTTGGCAGCGTGCTGCTGGCACTGCATGCGCGCCACGAAGTGAACGAGCTGTACGACGGCCAGCAGCAGATCTTCGCCCGCCAGCTGTACAGCACGCTGCCGATGCTGGTGCAACAGCCGGCAGGCAGCGACCCCAAGGCGGAACAGACCGACCACCAGGCGGTGGCGGTGTGGAATCCACAGGGCCAGCGCCTGCTGGTGGACAGCGAGGGGCTGGAGCTGCCCTATCACGCCGGCGAAAACGGCTTTCACTCGCTGCAGCACGACAACGAAGACTGGCGCGTCTACTACCTGTCCGGCCCGGCCGGCAGTGTGGCGGTGGCGCAGGAAAACAGCGAGCGGCTGGAAGCCATCAGCGGCCTGCTGCTGACCCAGACCATGGTGTGGCTGCTGCTGCTGCCGTTTGCGCTGGGCGCGGTGTGGTGGGCGGTGTTCCGTGCGCTGCAACCGTTGGCCGACTTGTGCCGCACCCTGCTGCAGCGCCAGCCGGACGACCCGACGCCGTTGGCGCACCCGCTGCCCAGCGAACTGCAACCGTTGCTCGACAGCCTCAACGGCCTGATCGACCGCGTTGCCGGTACGCTGCAGCGCGAGCGCCAGTTCACCGCCTCTGCCGCGCACGAGCTGCGCAGCCCGTTGGCCGCCTTGCGGGTGCAGGCCGAGCTGCTGACCCTGCTGGACGACGCCAATGCCCGCAACGCCGCCGCCGGCAAGGTGATGCAGGGGGTGGACCGCGCCAGCCATCTGGTGGACCAGCTGCTGGCGTTGTCGCGGCTGGAGCAGCAGCAAGACCTGCCGCGCCAGCCGCTGGACTGGGCGCAGCTGGCCGCGCAGGCCTGCCAGCAGGTGGCTGATTACAGCGCGGTGCGCGGCAGCCACATCCACCATCAGGTCAGCGGCGGCCCGCTGCCGGCCGGCGAGGCATTGCTGCTGTCGCTGCTGCTGCGCAACCTGCTGGACAACGCGGTGCGCTACTCGCCGCCCGGCGCCGACGTGCTGCTGGAAATCAGCCCGCAGCTGATCCGCGTCAGCGACAACGGTCCGGGCATCGCCGCCGAGCACCTGCCGCACATCGGCCAGCGCTTCTATCGCCCGCCGGGGCAGAGCCAGAGCGGCAGCGGCCTGGGGTTGTCCATCGTGCGCCGCATCGCCGAGCTGCACGGCCTGCAGCTGAGCTGGCACAACCGGCCAGAAGGCGGTCTGAGCGTGGAACTGCGGCCAGACTGACCCTGCGCCGCCACGGTGCCCACTGCATTGCTTATCAATTTTTCCGTGATAAGCAATGCAGTTTTTCTTGGTTCGCCGCCATGGGTGGCTTGGTTAGATTCTCCCCATCAACTGCTGATCCAAAGGGGAGAACACCATGCACCGCCTTACCCGTCTTGCTACCGCCACCACCCTGCTGTTCGCGCTGGCCGGCCATGCGCTGGCCGATGTCACCCTGCTCAACGTGTCCTACGACCCGACCCGCGAGCTGTACCAGGACTTCAACACCGCCTTTGCCAAATACTGGAAAGCCAAGACCGGTGAAACCGTCACCATCAAGCAATCGCACGGCGGTTCCGGCAAGCAGGCGCGCGCGGTGATCGACGGCCTGGAAGCCGACGTGGTAACCCTGGCGCTGGCCTACGACGTGGACGCACTGAATACCGAAGCCAAGCTGATTCCGGCCAACTGGCAGCAGCGCCTGCCCAACAACGCCGCGCCCTACACCTCCACCATCGTGTTCCTGGTGCGCAAGGGCAACCCGAAGGGCATCCGCGACTGGAACGACCTGATCAAGCCGGGCGTGGAAGTGGTGACGCCGAACCCGAAAACCTCCGGCGGTGCGCGCTGGAACTACCTGGCAGCCTGGGGCTACGCGCTGAAGCAGCCGGGCGGCAACGACGCCAAGGCCAAGGACTTCGTGAAGAAGATCTACCAGAACGTGAAAGTGCTGGATTCCGGCGCCCGCGGCTCGCTGGTGAGCTTCACCCAGCGCGGCATCGGCGACGTGCTGCTGTCGTGGGAAAACGAGGCCTACCTGGCGACCAAGGAACTGGGGCCGGACAAGTTCGACATCGTCACCCCGTCGCTGTCCATCTTGGCCGAGCCGCCGGTGAGCGTGGTGGACAAGGTGGTGGACAAGCGCGGCACGCGCAAGGTGGCCGACGCCTACCTGCACTACCTGTACAGCCCGGAAGGCCAGGAGCTGGCGGCGGCCAACTACTACCGTCCGCGTGATGCCAAGGTGGCCGCCAAGTACGCCGACAAGTTCAGCAAGGTGAAGCTGTTCACCATCGACCAAGTGTTCGGCGGCTGGACCCGCGCGCAGAAAACGCACTTCGCCGATGGCGGCGTGTTCGACCAGATCCAGGTGAAATAATGTCCGCCGGCCTGCCGTTGCTGCTGCTTGCCGACGGCCGGCACACCGATGGCCGCACCCTGCAGACGCTTGCGCGCCGGCAGGGTGCGTTTTTACTGGCGGACCTGCCGGCGCTGGCCGGCTGGTTGCAGGGGGGCAATACGCCATTCGTGCTGCTGACGCACGGCGAGCACTGCGCGCCGGCACTGGCGATGCTGCCGCCGGACGGCCGCTGCCGCGCCGCGCTGCTGCTGTCGCCGCAGGGCGACCCGCTGGCGGCGCCGGTGCTGCCGTTTCCCGCGCTGGTGGCCTGCCATCGCCCCGATCCGCGTTACCCGCGGCTGACCCAGGCCGCCAGCCTGGCCGCGGTATGGCAGGCGCGGCTGCACCTGCTGTCCGGCAGCGGCGACGATGCCGCCGAGCTGGCGCCGTTGCTGGCCGACCTGATCCGCCTGGCCGGGCTACCGTTGTCGGGGGAGTGCTGAGGGAGGGTGAACGTTGGCCGCATGTAGATGCGGCCAACGTTGCATCGTAACGCGCCGGGTTTTGAATCCGCTGCGCGGATATTGTTTGAAGTCGCCGGTTCCGCCCGGCGCACGGGCCAGAGGGCGTGCCGCCGCCCCCTAGCGACCCCACTCGCCCCAGCGGTCCGCGAAACCCCGTTCAAAAAGGCATGCGCCAGGCGTCGGCAATTCACCGTTTGCTAACGGCAAACGGCTCAGCTGCCTCCTTAAAACCTGGCGTACGCCTTTTTGCCCGGCGCGGCCCAATGGGGCAATGGGCGCGGTACAACGTTGGCCGGATCAAAGCACTCGCACGTCAGCCCAATCGTCGACTAGCCACACCGTACCGACGCGCCCCAATCCCGTTGGCGCGAGCCGGGCGAAGCGGTGCGCCCCAGGTATTAAGCCGCTGTCTGAGCCGCGCGCCGTTAGCAAGCGGCGAATCAGCGGCGCCTGGGGCGGGCCGTTTTGACCGGGGTTTCGAGCAGCCTTCGGGAGAGCCGGGGATTGGCAAGGGGCGGCGGTCGCCCCTTGTCCCGTGCGCCGGGCGGAGCCGGCGACTTCAATCATTATCCGCGTAGCGGATTCCACACCCACAAAACACATTGGCAGCAAACCCGTGCAGCTTGCTGCCAGCACTTTTGACTCATTACGCGGAGAGCGTTGGACGGTATTGCATTCAGCCCAACCTGCCGTGTTGGCAGCACTGCAGCCACGTGCTCCTTCCCGTGTGCCGGGCAGAACCGGCGATTGCAAACATCTTCCGCGTCGCGGAGGCCACGCCAGCAACACACGTTGGCCGCATGCCGGCGACCGGCTAGCCGCGGCCAACGTTTGCCGCCGCCACGCCACCAAGCCGTCCGCTTACAACCCTCCGTTATATCAATACGTCTGCCCCCGCTTTTTCAGTTATTGAATAAGCAACGAAGAAATCCTTATTTTTCGAATAAGAAGGCGGCCAATATCCTGTGCTCAGTTATATAGCCACAGGAAGCAGCATGAAACCGACCGTTCGAGGTGCCGCCGCATGAGCCGCGCCGCAACCTTGCCCCGTGTGTTGCCCGGCTTTGGCCTGTCGCTGGGTTTCACCCTTACCTATTTGTCGCTGGTGGTGCTGATTCCGCTGTCGGCGGTATTTCTACGTGCCAGCAGCCTGCCGCTGGACGGCTTCTGGGACGCGGTGACCGCGCCACGGGTGCTGGCGTCCTACCGCCTGAGCTTCGGCATGGCGCTGCTGGCGGCGGTCATCAATACCGTGTTCGGCCTGCTGCTGGCGTGGGCGCTGGTGCGTTACCGCTTTCCCGGCAAGAAGCTGGTGGATGCGCTGGTGGACCTGCCGTTTGCGCTGCCTACCGCGGTGGCCGGCA
>CAMLGD010000077.1 GCA_946479405.1 uncultured Vogesella sp. | reverse complement strand
CCAGCGCGTCGCCGATGATGCCGCCGCGCAGGTGGCCGATGTGCATTTCCTTGGCCAGGTTCACCGAGGAATACTCCACCATCACCTTCTTGCTGGCGGCCTTGCCGATGCCCAGCGCGTCGTCGGCCAGCGCGGCCTCGACACGGCCGGCCAGAAAGGTCGGATCCAGATGAATATTGATAAAGCCCGGGCCGGCGATCTCCACCTTGTCGGCAATACCGGCCAGATCCAGCTTGGCGATCACTTGTTCGGCCAGTGCGCGCGGATTGGTTTTCAGCGCTTTGGCCGCGCCCATTACACCGTTGGCCTGATAGTCGCCGAATTCCGGCTTGGATGCGGGTTGTACCACCGCCGGAGCGTCCGGCGCACCGGCAGCTGCCAGTGCGGCGGCGACACGGTCGTTAATCAGTTGCTGAATGGTCATGGGGCCTCTGGAAATCAAAACCGGACGCGATGGCGTCCGGTATAAATGCAATGCAGCAATTTTACGGCCAAAGCGGGCTGCGGCCAACCTTGAATGTGCCGCGACCACCATTGGCAGGCAGCAAAAAGCCGCACCAGGGCGCGGCTTTGGTAGCGGCTCGGCCGGGTCGGCTTAGAGCAGGCGCGCCAGCAGCGCCTTTTCCATGCCAGCCATGTCCGGAATCCGCACCTTGAAACCGTTGCCGGAGGCCACTTCGATGGCCTCGCCATTGCGGGTCATGCTGGCCAGCTCCACCACGCGGTTGCCGCTCGGATGGATGATTTCCACGCGGTCGCCGACGGCGAAACGGTTTTTCACGTCGATCAGCGCCCAGCCGTCGGCGTCCACTTCCATCACGTCACCGACGTACTGGCTCTGCTTGGCGATGGAATGCCCCGACAGGTAGTTCTGGTGCTCTTGCGTCTGGTGGCGTTCGAGGAAGCCCGGGGTGTAGCCACGGTTGGCAAGACCTTCCAGCTCGGCCAGCAAGCTGTAGTCAAACGGACGGCCAGCGACGGCGTCGTCGATGGCGCGGCGGTAGGTCTGCGCGGTACGCGCCACGTAGTACAGGCTCTTGGTGCGGCCTTCGATCTTCAGCGAATCCACGCCGATCTTCACCAGCTTCTCCACCTGCTCCACTGCACGCAGGTCCTTGGAGTTCATGATGTAGGTGCCGTGCTCGTCTTCGATGATCGGCATCATCTCGCCCGGGCGGTTGGCCTCTTCGATCAGGTAGGTCTTGTCGGCCAGCGGGTGGCGCTCTTGGCTGCCGCAGGAAGAGAAGCTCTGGTTGGCTTCTTCCAGCGCCTTGCCGAAATCGAAGTCGATCTTCTGCGGCTTCACGTCGCCGGCATCGTCGCCCTGGGTGTCGTGCACCTTGTAGTCCCAGCGGCAGGCGTTGGTACAGGTGCCCTGGTTCGGGTCGCGGTGGTTGAAGTAACCGGACAGCAGGCAGCGGCCGGAATAGGCAATGCACAGCGCGCCGTGCACGAACACCTCCAGCTCCATGTCCGGGCATTCCTGACGGATCTCGGCGATCTCATCGAGGGACAGTTCGCGCGACAGGATGATGCGTTCCACGCCCATCTTCTGCCAGAACTTCACCCCCATGTAGTTGGTGGTGTTGGCCTGCACCGACAAGTGGATGGGCACATGCGGCCAACGTTCGCGCACCATCATGATCAGCCCCGGGTCGGCCATGATCAGCGCGTCCGGCTTCATCTCGATCACCGGTTCCATGTCCGACATGTAAGTCTTGATCTTGCTGTTGTGCGGCAGGATGTTGCTGGCCACAAACAGCTTCTTGCCGCGGGCATGGGCTTCTTCGATGCCGATGCGCAGCTCTTCCAGCTTGAAATCATTGTTGCGCGCGCGCAGGGAGTAACGCGGCTGGCCTGCGTAAACGGCATCGGCGCCAAAATCGTAGGCGGCACGCATCTTGTCCAGCGTACCGGCCGGCAGCAGCAGTTCGGGGGCTTTCATCGGTGGGGTGGTCTTTCGCGTATTCAGTGGGTAAGACAGGACACTGGTAGTGGTGCCAGGTCCGGTTCGACAAAGCGGCGGCGCGCATTGTCATCCTGCAGTTTTTGCTCTGAGTAATGCTGGCCGAGCAGACTGCGCGCATCGTGCAGCAAATCGGCGTTGGCCGCCACAAAGGCGTGCCAGTCCATCACCTGGGCCGGGGTTTGCTCCAGCCGGTTGTAGATGATGGTAAGAAACGCCAGGGTAACGGTGTGGTGATATTTTTGCGGCGCACCCTTGGCCATGGCATAGCGCGACAAAGCCCGCGCACAGCGTGCCGCTGCCTCGCGGGCGGCGTAGCTGCGGCGATAGGCCCAGGCCGCCTGCAGGTGGGCCTGGTGATTGAACTGCTCTGCAGGCAGCGCGTGTGTTTCCAGCGCGCGCAGAAATGCCTGGTAATCCATGCGTGTCTCCGGGTACAAGACAAAACATAAAAGGCCCCGATCCGGAGCCTTTTACATGTGTTTTGTTGCGGTGCGATTATGCGCGCCACCCAACGGGGCGTCAAGAATCACCCAGTCAGCAATGCGACATTAAGCCACTGTTTTTAATGCCATTTCAGCGACGCGGATTTTTCAGCAAGGCAGCCAGGCCCAGGAACTGGCCGGCAATACCCAGCAACATGCACAGCGAGGACAGCAGCTCCACCAGCCACGAATCGCCTGCGGCCTGGCGACTGGCGGATGCCAGGATAAACAGCAGCGTCCCCGCCACCACTACGGCAATCGCCAGGCGGCGATTGGTCTTCATTTTGTCAAACAACGCTTGCATCTGTGTCTTTCTCCCGACGTTCACGCGTCACGGTGAAGTCTTGCAACATGGTCAATTCCAGGGCACTGAAACCGGCATCAATGCGGGCATCCCAGTTGTACGCACCGCGCAACTCGCCCACACGGTAACCACACAGCAAATCACGGAAGGTCGCCAGTGGCTCCAGCCCGCGTGCATCGCATAGTGTGGTAAACCAGTAATTACCGGCACGCACGTGCCCCACTTCATCACGCAGCACGATGTCCAGCACTGCGGCCGTCTCCAGGTCACCGATATGGCGCAACTTGTCCCGCACCCCCGGTATGGCATCCAGCCCACGCGCTTCCATCACCCGTGGCACCAGCGCCATGCGCACCAGCACGTCGTGGTCGGTCTTCACCGCCATTTCCCACAGCGAATTGTGGGCGGGGAAATCGCCATAGTCGAAACCCAGCGCCTGCAGCCGTGCACGCAGCAGCTGGAAGTGCTCGGCCTCTTCGGCGGCAATGCGCAGCCAGTCGTCCACATAGCTGTCCGGCATGTCCCGGAAGCGCCAGGCCGCATCCAGTGCCAGATTGATGGCATTGAATTCAATATGGGCGATGGCATGCACCATCGCGGCGTGACCTTCCGGACTACCCAGCCGCCGCCGCGGCACGTCCGCCGGTCGTACCAGGGTTGGCCGCAATGGCCGCCCCGGCTCCGGCACCGGATACAGCGACGCCGTCGCATCGCGCAACATCAGCCGCTGCTGCCAGCGCGCATACAAGGCCTGTACCGCTGACGGCTTGTTATCGATATCCGTCGCCAGCAACTGCTGCTCGATGGCCGGATATAGGGAAGCATCTGCATTCATGGGGCGGCATTGTACTGTGCCGGCGGTCAGCGGCACAGCTGGCGCACGCTTGCGATTTGTCATTGCCAGCAAACTGCCATGATGCATAATTCAGCCACCAAAGACCTGAGGAGAACACCATGCTGTTCAACACCAGCCTGCTGGGCGAAGTGGATGTCGACGAACAAAGCATCATCACTTTTGCCGATGGCCTGCCGGCATTCGAACACTGCAAGCGCTTCAAGCTGTTCCACGATGCCGACTGCGACAGCCCGCGCGTGCACTGGCTGCAGTCGCTGGACGAACCGGATGTGCTGTTCAGCGTGACCGAGCCGGGCAATCTGGGCATCCGCTACGAAGTGCAGCTGGATGATGCCGAAGTAGCCTCCCTGCAGCTGACCCGCCCGGAGGATGTTGGCGTGCTGCTGATCATCTATCGCGATGGCCAGGAAGACCCGCAGCAGCCGCTGCTGACGCACCTGCGCGCCAATGTGCGCAACCCGCTGATCATCAATTTTGCCAAGCTGCAGGGGCTGCAGAAAACCAATCTGGATTGCGACATCGTGTTCCACAACCGCTGATCTTCAGCAGCTCACGCCACAGCGCACCGCGTCATCGCCGTGCGCTGTTTTGTTTATGCCCCACGAACGCACCGCCGCCAGTTGGCAGCAGATTTCTTCGAGCTGCTCCTGCTCGATGCCAGCGACGTGGTGGTGGTATCCAGACCGACCGCGATCTATGCCAGCGCCTGAACCGTGACGATCGCCGCCCGGACCAACTGACCACGCTGATGACAAAGTTATGAACGGATGCCAAGGATGCGGCCAACCTGCCAGGTTGGCCGCATCCTTGACGCATAACCCTACCCGCCGAACAGTTGCCATTCCCCTGCTTCGCGGCTATCTTCCAAACGCCTGTCTACTATACAAACCCGAGGCACGCCCGCCGGCATGCCCAGGAGATGAACCGCGTGAGCAAAGAAAGCCCGAAGCAACATCCAGCCGATTACCGGGTACCGGTATCCGCCCGCATCCGCGAGCGACTGAAAGGCGCACAACGCCGTTTCCATGCCAATGACAATATTGCCGATTTCATCGAGCCGGGCGAGCTGGACGAGCTGCTGAACGAAGTCGAAGCCAAGATGCGCGACGTGCTGCAAAGCCTGGTGATCGACACCGAAAGCGACCACAACACTCAGGACACCGCCCGCCGCGTGGCAAAGATGTACCTGAATGAAGTGTTCCGCGGCCGCTACGTGCAGCCGCCTGCGGTGACTGAATTCCCCAATGCCGAGCGACTGAACGAGCTGATGATCGTCGGCCCGATCACCGTGCGCAGCGCCTGTTCGCACCACTTGTGCCCGATTCTGGGGCGCGTGTGGATCGGCGTGATGCCAAACGAGCACTCCAACCTGATCGGCCTCTCCAAATATGCCCGCATCGCCGAATGGATCATGAATCGCCCGCAGATTCAGGAAGAAGCCGTGATCCAGCTGGCCAATACCCTGCAGGACAAGATGAACCCGGATGGCCTGGCCATCGTGATGGAGGCCGATCATTTCTGCATGCACTGGCGCGGCGTCAAGGACAGCAATTCGCAGATGGTGAATAGTGTGATGCGTGGCGTGTTCCTGACCAACCCGGATCTGCGCCGCGAATTCCTGTCCCTGCTGCCCAAGAAATAAGCCAGAGAGAAACCATCATGCTCGTTCGCCTACTCTACGCTAGCCGCTGTGCCCAGCCGCACACCCAGGATTTGCTGGAAGCCATCCTGAGCCGCTCGCAGCAGCACAACCCCAGCCACGGCATTACCGGGGTACTGTGCTACAGCGGCGATATTTTCATGCAAGTATTGGAAGGCGGCCGCAGCGAAGTGTCCGCCCTGTACAACCACATCGCCAGTGACTCGCGCCATCAGGATGTCGAGCTGCTGAGCTTCGAGGAAATCAGCGAACGCCGCTTTGCCGGCTGGACCATGGGCCAGGTGAACCTGAACAAGGTCAACCCGTCGCTGTTGCTGCGCTATTCGGAAAAATCGCAGCTGGACCCGTTCTGCATGAGTGGCGGCAGCGCACTGGCGCTGCTGGAAGAACTGATTGCCACCGCCTCCATCGTTGGCCGCAGCAGCCACTGACCCCGCGCCAACTGTGCACTACCACGGCCCGTCAGCCACAAGCTGTCGGGCCGTGGTCATTTTATGGCCCGACATGTTGTAGTTTGCGGCATTGACACCACAGCGACAGACCAAAATGGCAACTGCATCATCGGCGAGGTGCCAGATTACAAACGGCTGTAATACAGTAGCAAAGTGTCAGGCATAGGGTGTGCTTGGTAATACCCGACAACTGCCTTACCACTACTTCTGGTCGTTGAATGGAGAAGCCTCATGCGTCGCTTTAATCCCAGCCCCGAATACCTGCAAGTACGCGCCGAAGTGCGCAGCAACGAACTGGCCGGCAAACCGATGCCGCGCACCACGCCCAAGGATGTACGCAACGCCAACGCCCGGCGCGAGATAGAACGGCGGCGACTGGAACGCGACGCCCGCGAATAAGCACCACGAGCAAGGCACCCCACGGGGTGCCTTGTGTTTTTCCGGCCGATTGTTTGCCCCTGCCTGTCAGCCTGGGCGGCGAGCGTGCCCCCTGCAACAGCCGCTGCCGTCACGGCGGGCGCAGGGACATTTTATCGCGCCATGAAAAATGCCCCGTAACAACGGGGCATTCGCTCTTGCAAAAAAGGCTCAGCCTTTCAGCACTTCGGCCATCGCGTCCGCCACGTATTCCACGTTGCGGCTGTTGAGACCGGCCACGCACATGCGGCCGGAGCGCACCAGATACACGGCGAACTCCTCGCGCAGACGGTCCACCTGCTCCGGCGTCAGGCCGGTGTAGCTGAACATGCCGCGTTGCTTGACGAAGTAGCTGAAGTCGCGGCCCGGCACCTTGGCGGAAATCACCTCGTACAGCTTCTGGCGCATGGCCTTGATGCGTTCGCGCATCTCGGTGACTTCGCCTTCCCACTCGCTGCGCAGCGCCGGCTCGTTCATCACCAGTGCCGTCACCTGGCCGCCATGGGTCGGCGGGCTGGAGTAGTTGCGGCGCACGGTGGCCTTCATCTGGCCCAGCACGCGCTCGGCCTCCTCGGCGTCCTGGCACACCACCGACAGACCGCCGCAGCGCTCGCCGTAGAACGACAGGTTCTTGGAGAACGAGTTACTGACGAAGAAGCTGATACCGGCGTCGGCCATGGCGCGGATGGCGTAAGCGTCTTCGTTCAGGCCGTCGCCGAAGCCCTGGTAGGCGATGTCGAGGAAGGGGATCAGATCGCGCTCTTTGACCACGGCGATCACCTCGCGCCACTGCGCGTTGGAGAGATCGACACCGGTCGGGTTATGGCAGCACGGGTGCAGCAGCACCACGGTCTTGGCCGGCAGCTGCTTGAAGCAGGTGATCATCTCGTCGAATTTCACGCCGCCGCTGACTGCGTCGTAGTAGGGGTAGTCGTGCACCACGAAGCCGGCGCCTTCGAACATGGCGCGGTGGTTGTCCCAGGTCGGGCTGCTGACCCATACCTCGCTGGCCGGAAAGTACCGCTTGAGCAGATCGGCACCGATCTTCAGCGCGCCGGAGCCGCCGATAGTCTGGATGGTGGCGATGCGGCCGGCCTGCACCGCCTCGTGACCTGCACCCCACAGCAGCGCCTGCACCGCGGCGCGATAGTTGGCCGCACCTTCCATCGGCTGGTAGGAACGGTTGCCGGCCACTGCCACGCGCTGCGCTTCGGCCTTCTGCACCGATGGCAGCAGCGGAATGCGGCCTTCCTCGTCGTAATACAGGCCAATGCCCAGGTTCACTTTCGGGCTGCGGGTGTCCTTGTTGAAGGTTTCAACCAGGGTCAGGATCGGATCGCCGGCATAGGCTTCGACATGAGCAAACATGATCTTGTGGTTTCTCTCTTTGGGTGGCGGACGCTGCGGACGGGCCGCTGCGCCAAGGGCTGCAAACCATATAAAGCTACCACAAAGTCGACAAAAGATCAGAGCAGCACGGCAATTCGCAATAATGAGCAGTAAAAAACCTCAAAATCATCACATGGCAAAATATTGCGCCTCAGCAGCATTCCCAGCCCCACGATCATGCCTTGCCACCAGGGCAGGCCGCCGCCCACCCAGTCAAAGAAAATGCCAGCGCGGCGGCGCTGGCAAAGGAACACATGAAATTGAAGCTGCAGATGCTTAGAAGGCGATCTTCATGCCCACGCCCATGCCGGTCGGGTTGGAACCGGCACCGATGCCGCTCAGGCCGGCATTGCCAAAGGTACGGGTAGCGGCGTCCTGGTTATTGATGCGGGTGTAGTAGGCATAGGTCTGGGTGCGCTTGGACACATCGTAGGTCGCGCCCAGGGTCCACTGGTCGGCACCATCCTTGGCACCGGACTTGGATTCGCCCAGCTTGGCATAGGCCAGATTCACGCCCAGATTACCAAATTTCTGCTCACCGCTGATGGTCCAGGCATTCTGCTTGACATCGCCGGTGGATTTTTCATTCTTCTCGTGTTCGTAGCCAACACCAATTTTGCTATCACCAAATTTATAGCTGGCCACCAGTTTCAGGAAACTCTGGTCCAGGTCAACATTATTGGCAACCGCATTTTTCTGCTGGCGAACGTCATAACCGATACCGGCATTGAAATCGCCGATGGTATACAACGCGGCCAGGCTCCACAGTGCCTTGTCGGTACGCTCGGTGCCAACCACAGCGCGGGTTTCGTCAAAGCCGTAGGAAACACCGGCCTGCAGACCGTTATATGCAGGGGTGTAGTAATGCACCGAGTTTTGCAGACGGGCATCGCCACGGCAGAACACGGCCTTGTCGGTGCACATGTCGGCAATGGTGTCGGCCATCGGGTTCACCATGGCGGCCTTCAGTACCGACTTGTACGCCGTGTCGTTGTTACCCAGCAGCAGCTTGCCGTAGCTGCTATCCACGCCCACAAAGCTGTTACGGGTTGCGAAAGAGCCTTTGCGGGTACCGCCATCGTCGATCGAGATTTCCTGCTCGATCTGCCATACACCCTTTATGCCATTGCCCAGATCATCGGTGCCTTTGAAACCGATTTTGGACACATTGGAGCTAACACGGCCAACCGACTGCAGGTCATTGGCGGCATTAGCGGCACCGGTGGCTTTTACCGATTCAACCGATTCATTAATGGTGCCGTAAATAGTGACATCCGCCATGGCAAACGGCGCCAGCAGAGTGGACGAAACGGCAACGGCAAGCAGCTTTTTATTCAGCACGATAATTTCTCAGTGGTGGTTAATTCGGGTATTTCGTTTGCAACGAAGCCCATAATGTAACGACCAAATATTTATCGGCTGTTAAGCTTAGATTAAACCTGCCGGCAAATACGGCAATATCGCCAATTACCAGCGACCCGATTCAAGCGCATGTCGTAATTGACCGTCGTCCGCACAAATTGCCACTGCCGACTATGTGGCGATCAGGCCGCCACCGCCTGTCCGGCAAGCTGGCCGTGCACGGCACAGGCGTGCGCCACCACCTCGCCCAGCACGATTACCGCCGGGCTGGCCAGGCCGCTGCTGGCCACGTCTGCGGCCAACGTTTGCAGGCTGGAAACGATATGGCGCTGGTCGGCGCAGCCGGCACGATGCACTACCGCCACCGGCAGCTCGGCGGCAAAACCGGCGGTGATCAGCTCAGCGCACAGCGTGTCGATATTGGCCATGCCCATGTAGCACACCACGGTAAGGTTGGCCGCAGCCAGGCCCTGCCAGTCCGGACGCGAGCCGTCCATGGTGTGTGCGGTCACCAGCGCCACGCCGCGCGCCACGCCGCGATGAGTCAGCGGCAGGCCCAGATCGGTGCCGGCGGCAAAGGCAGCAGTGATACCGCCAACCGCCTCCACCTCGATGCCGCGCTCGGCCAGCCATGCCCACTCCTCGCCACCACGGCCGAAGATGAACGGGTCGCCGCCTTTCAGCCGCGCCACCTGCCTGCCCTGCCGCGCATAGCGCGCCATCAGCCGCAGGATGAAGTCCTGCGGCGTGGACTTACAGCCACCGCGCTTGCCCACCTCCACAATGCGCGTGCCGGGACGGGCAAACTCCAGAATGTCGCGGCCAACCAGGTCGTCCACCAGCCACACGTCGCAGGCCTGAATCACGCGCAGCGCCTTGAGCGTCAACAGCTCCGCATCACCGGGACCGGCGCCTACCAACCATACTTTGCCATTCATGCTGCTTCCTTTGCGTGTGCGGGCGACGGGGCCAACAGGCCAGGCTGCCACGATACCGAATACCAAAAGTTCTGCCAGACCGATTTTTTATAACCAAATAGCTATCTCAAGCGCCGGCGCCAGCAACGTAGCAAAGCAAGCGCCGTGCCGTAATCCGCTAGGCGGCGCATAGCCGCTTCAGCTCCGGCACGCAGGAGCCGCAGCCGGTGCCGCAGCGCAATTCGCGCTTCAGACCATCCACGTCCAGCCCACGCTGGATGCCGGCACAGATAGCGTCTTCGCGCACGCCTTCGCAGGCGCACACCACCCGTGCCCGCGTCGCGCCGCTGGCCCGCCCCAGCAGCAGCGAGGCCAGACTGCCGGGCGCCTCGCCGCCATCCAGCCATGCGCTCAGCGCGGCATCGGCACGCACATCGCCGGCCAGTACGAAGCCCAGTGGTGTCTTGCCGGCCAGCCACACCCGGCGCAGCACGCCGCGTGCCGGATCGTCGAACGCCGCCTGCATGGCCTGATGCGGCAGCAGACGGGTAGCCAGCTCGGCCAGCAGCTCGCCGGATGGCGCGGCAGCGGCGGCCAGGCGCAGACGCAGATGCTCGGCCCCATCCAGGCTCACCGGCACCGCCACCGCATACGGGAAGGCGGCGCGCAGCGTGTCCAGCTGCGGGCGCAGCGTCTGCACGTCGCCGCGCAGCAGCAGCGTGGCCCGCCATGGCAGCTTGGCCGGCTCCACGCTGACCGCGGCCAGCTTCAGCTCCGGCTGTTTCGACTGCGGGTCCAGCGCGCGGCTGGTGAGAGCGTTCACGCCCTGCCCGCCCAGCGCGGCACCACCCCAGTGCATGGGAATGAAGGCCACGCCGGCGCGCAGACTGTCGTCGGGCTGCACCGGCAGGTACAGCACGCCACGCTTGTTGCGCACCTTCACCAGCTCGCCGGCCTGCAGTTTGTGGCGCTGCATGTCACGCGGGTGCATGGCCAGGGTCGGCTCTTCCACGTGGCGGGTCAGCGTCGGCACCAGCGCGGTGCGGCTCATGCTGTGCCAGTGGTCGCGCAGGCGGCCGGTGGTGAGGCGAATGGGGAAATGCGCCGACACCTTGTCCGCCGGCGTGCGCCAGGTCACATCCAGAAACTGCGCACGGCCGCTGGCGGTGGGGTATACGCCGTCGCCGTACAGCCGGCTGCGGCCAACCTTGCCGTCGAACGGCCACTGCTGCGGGCCGCGCGCATCCAGAATGGCGTAGCTGAGCGCGCTGTAGTCCAGGTCGCGGCCGGCGGTGGTGGCGGCATGCTCGGCGAACACGCTGGCGCCGTCGGCAAAGGCAAACTTCGCCACGTGCTGCGGTGCGATGGCTGCGGCCAACCTTTGCGCCACCGTGGCGACGATGCGCCAGTCCTCGCGTGCCTCGCCCGGTGCCGGCAACGCGGCGCGCACGCGGCTGATGCGGCGTTCACTGTTGGTGACAGTGCCGTCCTTTTCCGGCCAGGTGGCGGCCGGCAGCACGATGTCGGCGTAGGCCAGCGTCTCGCTGCCGGCAAACGCCTCCTGCACGATCACGCAGTCCACTTTTTCCAGCGCCGCACGCACCAGCGCCTGGTCCGGCAGCGATTGCGCCGGATTGGTACAGGCGATCCACAGCACCTTGATCTTGCCCTCGGCGGCGGCCTCGAACATCTCCACCGCCGACAGCCCCGGCTGCGCCGGCAGCGCCGGCACGTCCCACAGCGCCGCCACTTCGGCGCGGTGCGCGGCATTGGCCGGATCGCGGTGCCCCGGCAGCACGGTAGCGAGGCCACCGACTTCGCGCCCGCCCATGGCATTGGGCTGGCCGGTGAGCGAGAACGGGCCGGCGCCCGGCTTGCCGATGTGGCCGGTGGCCAGGTGCAGATGGATCAGCGCCGCGTTCTTGTCGCTGCCGTTGCTGTACTGGTTCAGGCCCATGGTGTAGCAGGACAGCGTGGCCGGGCTGCTGGCGAACCAGCGCGCGGCAGTGACGATGTCGTCCTCGTGCACGCCGCACAGCTCGCTGGCGGCGCGCGGAGTGAATTCGCGCAGCCGCGCGCGCAGCGCGGCAAAGCCTTCGGTGTGCTGTTCGATGTAATCGCGGTCGATCAGGTCTTCCCAGATCATCACATTGAGCATGGCGTGGAACAGCGCCACGTCGGTGCCCGGCAGCACCGGCAGGTACAGGTCGGCGATGCTGGCGGTGTCGGTGCGGCGCGGGTCGACGACGATGATCTTCATGTCCGGGTTGGCCGCCTTGGCTTCTTCCAGACGGCGGAACAGCACCGGGTGGGCGTAGGCCATATTGGCGCCGGCGATGAACACGCAGCCGGCCAGCTCCAGGTCGTCGTAACAGGCTGGCGGCGCATCGGCACCCAGCGTCAGCTTGTAGCCAGTTACCGCACTGGACATGCACAGCCGCGAGTTGGTATCGATGTTGTTGCTGCCCACCAGGCCGCGCGCCAGCTTGTTGAACAGGTAGTAGTCCTCGGTCAGCAGCTGGCCGGACAGGTAGAACGCCACCGAATCCGGGCCGTGTTCGCTAATCGCCGCCGCCAGCTTGTCGCTGACCGTCGCCAGCGCGCTGTCCCAGCTGACTGCTTGCGCCGGCGCGTCTTTTGCCAGCCGCAAGGTTGGCCGCAGCAGGCGCGCACCGGGACGGCCGGTAGTGTCACCCAGAGTGCGGCCCTTGCTGCACAGGCGGCCGAAGTTGGCCGGGTGGCTGTCGTCGCCGATCACCCGCACCGTACCATCGCCCAGCGGGGTGACCTGCACGCCGCAGCCGGTGCCGCAGTAGCAGCAGATGGAGGAGACCGTGTTGTTGTGTCCCGTTGTTGCTGTCATGTTTGTCTCCTTAGAGCCTGTTCTCGCACTAGCTCGCTAGCGCGTGAGCAGGCTCTAGCGGCCAACCTTGCCTGCCGGGTGGTGTTGTCAGTCCAGCGCCAGGAACACGGTGCCGGCTTCCTGCTTCAGCGCGATGTGTCCGGTGCAGCCTTCGTCCGGCGCACAGGCCTGGCCGGTGGCCAGATCGATGTTCCAGTTGTGCAGCGGGCAGGCCACGCTGCGGCCCGAGACGATGCCCTGCGACAGCGGGCCACCCTTGTGCGGGCATTTGTCGTGCAACGCGAACAGCTGGTCGTCGGCGGTGCGGAAGATGGCGATGTCCACCTTGCCTTCGCGCTTCAGCACGCGGGCGCCCTGCGACGGGATGTCGGCCAGCTGGCAGACGGCTTTCCATTCGGTCATGGTTGGTTTCCTTTGCTTCAGAGTGGCCCCCGGCCAGGCACCGGGGGCTCGGCATTACACGGTAAGCGGGGCGAACTCGTGGTTGGCGACGCCCTTGGCGTAGCGCTCGGCCCACGGGTCCTGCTCGAACGACAGCGCAAACTTCAGCCGCGCATACAGCTCGCTGCGGCCAACGTTGTCACTCAGCACGCGCTGCTTGATGTAGTCCATGCCCACGCGCTGCAAGAAGTGCACAGTGCGCTCCAGGTAGAACGCCTCCTCGCGGTACAGCTGCAGGAAGGCGCCGCTGTACTCCATCACCTCCTCGCGGGTCTTCACCTTGCAGAAGAACTCGGCCACCTCGGTCTTGATACCGCCGTTGCCGCCGATGTACAGCTCCCAGCCGGAATCCACGCCGATGATGCCCACGTCCTTGATGCCGGATTCGGCGCAGTTGCGCGGGCAGCCGGATACCGCCAGCTTCACCTTGGCCGGGCTCCACATGCCGAACAGGTCTTTTTCCAGGTCGATGCCCATCTGGGTGGAATCCTGGGTACCGAAGCGGCAGAACTCGCTGCCGACGCAGGTCTTCACCGTGCGCAGACTCTTGCCGTAGGCGTGGCCGGACGGCATGTCCAGCTCCTGCCATACCTTGGGCAGGTCTTCCTTCTTCACGCCCAACAGGTCGATACGTTGGCCGCCGGTCACCTTCACCATCGGGATTTCATACTTGTCGGCCACGTCGGCGATGCGGCGTAGCTCGGACGGGTTGGTCACACCGCCCCACATGCGCGGCACCACCGAGTAGGTGCCGTCCTTCTGGATGTTGGCGTGCACGCGCTCGTTGATGAAG
>CAMLGD010000076.1 GCA_946479405.1 uncultured Vogesella sp. | reverse complement strand
CGTAAACTGATGCCTTTCCAAGACCACTTGAGGATTTCGCCATGGATGAACGCTGGCAGGCACTGAAACCGGACGAAGCGCAGAGCACGCCGCTGTACCTGCAGTTCGCCCGCAAGCTGGCCGACGCCATCAACGCCGGCTGGTGGCAGGCCGACGAGGCGCTGCCGTCGGAGCGCACCTTTTCCGACGAGCTGGGCATCTCGCGCGTCACCGCCCGCAAGGCGCTGGATGTGCTGCTGGAGCAGGGGCTGATTCGGCGCCGCCATGGCTCCGGCACCTTCATCACCCCGCGGCTGGAGCAACCGCTGTCGCGGCTGACCAGCTTCACCGAGATGCTGAAGCAGAAGGGGTTCGAACCGTCGTCGGTCTGGCTGGAGCGCAGCATCGGCACGCCGACGCACGACGAAGTGATCAAGCTGGGGCTGTCGCCCACCGCGCAGGTGGTGCGGCTCAAGCGCCAGCGGCTGGCGGACGGCGTGGTGATGGCCATCGAGCAGAGCACGCTGCCGCTGGCCTACCTGCCGGACCCGCAGGCGGTGGGCAGCTCGCTGTATGCCTTCCTGGATGCCGCCGGCCACCCGGTGGTGCGCGCGCTGCAGCACATCCGCGCGGTGAACGCCGGGCCGGATATTGCCGCCAGTGCCGGCATCAAGCAGGGCGAGGCGATGTTGTTGATGACGCGTATCGGCTACACCGCCGACAACGTGGCGATAGAACTGACCGACACCTGGTGTCGCAACGATTACTACGACTTTGTGGCAGAGCTGAGACGATGAACACACGGGTACTGCAGGGACGCATGCTGACCGCCGCCGGCTGGCTGGACGGCGAGCTGCATCTGGACAACAACGGCCGCATCGCCGCCATCGACGGCCGCCTGGCCGCAAGCGGTGAGCCGGCACGTTACCTGCTGCCCGGTTTCATCGACCTGCACGTACACGGCGGTGGCGGGGTGGACATCATGCAGGCGGGTGATGCGGCCAGCCATGTGGCACGCACCCACGCCCGCTTCGGCACCACCTCGCTGCTGGCCACCACCATGACCGCGCCGCGTGCCGAGCTGGCCCGCGTACTGGCCGCACTGGGCCAGCTGGCCGGCAAACGCACTGCCGGCAGTGCCCGCATTCTGGGCGTGCACCTGGAAGGCCCCTACATCAACCCCGGCAAGCTCGGCGCCCAGCCGGATGACGCGGTGGCCGCGGTGATGGACGAGATCGACTACTACCGCAGCCTGGCACCGCTGAAGGTGCTGACGCTGGCGCCGGAGATTGCCGGCCACCACGCGGTGATCCGCCGCCTGAGCGAAGACGGCATCCGCGTGCAGCTGGGCCACACCCTGGGCAGCTACGAAGAAGGCGTGGCCGCGCTGCAGGAAGGCGCCAGCGGCTTCACCCACCTGTTCAACGCCATGACCGCGCTGCACCACCGCGAGCCGGGCATGGTGGGCGCCGCGCTGGCGCACGCCGAATACGCCGAGCTGATCCCCGACCTGCTGCACGTGCACCCCGGCGCAATGCACGCCGCGCTGCGCGCGATCCCGCGGCTGTACTGCGTTACCGATTCCACCGCCGCCGCCGGCATGCCGGACGGCGAATACAAGCTCGGCTCCCACACCGTGACCAAGTGCATGGGCGGCGTACGCCTGGCCGATGGCACCCTGGCCGGCAGCACCCTGACCATGGATCAGGCGCTGCGCAACCTGGTGCAGATCGGCCTGCCGCTGGCACAGGCCAGCAACCGGCTGTCGCTGTACCCGGCCGATTACCTGGGCGTAGCCGACCGTGGCCGGCTGGAAACCGGCGCCTGGGCCGACATCGTGGTGATGGATACCCAACTGCAACTGCAACACGTGTACCTGGAAGGAGAGTGCCTTGAGCCTGATGCTTGAAGAAGCCCTGTTTGCCGCCGAAGCGGTAGCTGCCCAACACATGTATGCCGACGAAGGGCTGGCGCTGCTGGGGCGCGAGCTGGCCAAGGCACAGCCGCAACTGGCGCTGACCGTGGCCCGCGGCAGCTCGGACCATGCGGCCAACTATTTCGCCTACCTGGCGATGCAGCGCACCGGCACCCCGGTGGTATCGCTGCCGATGTCGCTGATCACCCTGCACCACGCGCCGCTGGCGGTGCGCGGCCAGCTGGCAGTGGCGCTGTCGCAGTCCGGGCGCAGCCCGGACCTGGTGGACACCATGGCGGCGCTATCGCAAGCGGGCGCCCGCACCGTGGCGCTGGTGAACCAGCCGGATTCGCCGCTGGCAGCCGCCTGCGAGTGGTCGCTGCCCTTGTGCGCCGGCGCGGAAAAGAGCGTCGCCGCCACCAAGAGCTATATCGCCTCGCTGTCCGCCGTTGCCCGCCTGGTGGCGCACTGGCAGCGCGACGCCGGCCTGCTGGCGGCGCTGGAAACCCTGCCGCAGGCGCTGCAGGAAGCCACCCGGCTGGACTGGTCGCCGGCCATCGAGGTGCTGCAGCACGCCGAACGCATCATGGTGGTGGGCCGCGGCCTCGGCTTTGCCGTGGCGCTGGAAGCGGCGCTGAAATTCAAGGAAACCTGCGCCATCCAGGCGGAGGCGTTCTCCGGTGCCGAGATCAAGCACGGCCCGATGGCGCTGATCGACGACGGCTACCCGCTGCTGATTTTTGCACCGCGCGGCCCGGAGCAGGCAGGCCTGATCGCCCTGGCCGACGAGATGCGTGGCCGTGGCGCCCGCGTGCTGCTGGCGGCGCCGGCGGACGTGGCCAGCCGTGACCTGACATTGGCGGTGGCTGGTGACGAGGCGCTGGACCCGCTGCTGGCGATCCAGAGCTTCTATCTGATGGCGGCGCGCCTGTCCGAGGCGCGCGGGCTGAACCCGGATGAGCCGCGACACCTGAACAAGGTGACCTGCACGCTGTAAACCGCTGGTCTGCCCGGGTGATTGCCTCCCCCGCCCGGGCTACCTGCTCGATCTAACAAGCCATACCAAGCACTGACGACCGCGGCCCACCGCGGCGCACAACGCATGCTGCACGTCCGGCAGGGGCTGCCGTACGTCCAGAAAGCACAGAGAAAGGCGTCACATGACTGCAACCGTAACTCTGCACGCGCCGCTTTCCGGCGTGGTGCTGCCACTGTGCCAGGTGCCGGACCCGGTATTCGCCGGCGGCATGATGGGCCAGGGCCTGGCCATCGAGCCGCTGTCCTCCACCCTGCTGGCGCCGTGTGACGGCGAAATCAGCCAGGTTTCCAGCACTGGTCACGCGGTGGCGCTGCGTGCGGTCAACGGTGCCGAGCTACTGCTGCACATCGGCATCGACACCGTGAAACTGGGTGGCCAGGGCTTTGCGCCGCGTGTCCGCGTCGGCGACCGCGTGGCTTGCGGCCAACCTTTGGTGGATATCGATATCGACAGCGTGGCGCAGCGCGCGCCGTCGCTGATCACCGTGCTGGTGGTGACCAATAGCGACGACATGCAGCTGGGCGCCCTGCCGCACGGCATGGTACAGGCCGGCAGCAGCGTGCTGCTGGACATCAGCGCCCGCGACACGGCAGCGGCCAGCGCCACGCAGAGCGACGGCCACAGCCACCACGGCCAGGCGCAGGTAGCGCACGAAGGCGGCCTGCATGCGCGCCCGGCGGCGCTGCTGCAGCACACCGCACGCCGCTTTGCGGCAGAAATCGAAATCGGCTTTGGCGGCAAGCATGCCAGTGCCCGCAGCGTGGTCGGCCTCATGGGGCTGGGAGTGGGCGAGGGCGACACGGTAAGCGTGCATGCTCGCGGCGAGGATGCCGAGGCAGCGCTGGCCGCGATGTTGGCCGCAGTGCAGACCCGTAGCGAAGCCGGCCATGCCGCCGCCACGGCTCCCGAAACCACGATTACCAGCCGCCAGGACGGCAAGCTGGGCGGCGTGTGCGCCGCGCCGGGGCTGGCAGTCGGCCAGCTGGTGATGCTGGCGGAGCAGGACCGCGCTGTGCCGGAGCGTGCTGCCGATGCGGATACGGAACTTGCCGCACTGCATGCCGCGCTGGAGCAGGTACATCGCGACATCGAGGCCGACATCGCGCTGGCTGGCCAGCGTGGCGCCCGCGCCGAGAGCGAGATTTTCGGCGCACACCTGGCGCTGCTGGAAGACCCGGAGCTGGCGCAGACGGCGGAACGCGACATCGTGGCCGGCAGCAGCGCTGCCCACGCCTACCGCAGCGCTATCCGCGCCCAGAGCGAGGTACTGCTGGGTCTGGGCAATGCCCTGCTGGCCGAGCGCGTGGTCGATCTGAAAGACCTGGAGCGCCGCGTACTCGACGTGCTGCTGGGCAGCGAGCAAGGCGCGCCGCAGCTGCCGGCGCAGGCCATCGTGGTGGCCGACGATCTGACCCCGTCGCAACTCACCCGCCTGCCACGCGTCCAGGTGGCCGGCCTGGTGCTGGCACGCGGCGGCGCCAGCAACCACGTGGCGATCCTGGCGCGCGCGCTGGGCATTCCGGCACTGGTGGCCTGTGGCCCGGCGGCGCTGCAGCTGCCGGCCGGCGTCGAGGCGGTGCTGGATGCCGGCGAGGGCTGGCTGGATGCGCAGCCGGCTGCTGACGCCGTGGCGCAGGCGCGGCAGCAGATCGCCGCCCATGAGGCACGCCGCCTGGCGCTGCGCGAGCAGTCCGCCGGCCGCGCGCTTACCCGCGATGGCGTGCACATCGACGTGGCGGCCAATGTGGTGAACGCCACCGAAACCCGCGATGCGGTGCTGAACGGTGCCGACGGCGTGGGCCTGCTGCGCACCGAATTCCTGTTTACCGACCGTACTGACGCGCCGAGCAGCGAGGAGCAGCGCGCCGCCTGCCAGGCGGTGCTGGATGCGCTGGAAGACCGCCCGGCCATCATCCGCACCCTGGATGCCGGCGGCGACAAGGACGTGCCCTACCTGCCGCTGCCGGCCGAGGACAACCCGGCGCTGGGCCTGCGCGGCATCCGTACCAGCCTGGCGATGCCGGCGGTGCTGGACGCGCAGCTCACCGCGCTGCTGCAGCTCAAGCCGTTGTCGCGGCTGCGCATCCTGCTGCCGATGGTGACCGACGTGGCCGACCTGCTGCAGGTGCGCCAGCGCATCGAGGCGCTGGCCAGCCAGCTGGGCCTGAGCGAACGGCCGCAGCTGGGGGTGATGATCGAAGTGCCGTCGGCGGCGCTGCTGGCCGCGCAGCTGGCCGAGCATGCCGATTTCCTCTCCATCGGCACCAATGACCTTACCCAATACACGCTGGCGATGGACCGCTGCCACCCGGCACTGGCCGCGCGCCAGGACGCGCTGCACCCGGCGGTGCTGCAGCTGATCGCGCTCACCGTGCACGGCGCCCGCCAGCATGGCCGCTGGGTAGGCGTGTGCGGCGCGCTGGCGTCCGACCCGCAGGCCACCGCCGCGCTGGTGGGGCTGGGGGTGACCGAGCTGTCGGTAAGCCCGGCGCTGGTACCGGAGATCAAGCACCGCGTGCGGCAACTGGATGCCGCCGCCTGCCAGGAGCTGGCGCTGACACTGCAGCAGCAGCGTTCCGCCGGCGAGGTGCGCGCGCTGCTGGCCGCTGCGGCCAACGTTGAAGCGCACTGACGATGTTCACGATCTGCCGCGCCAGGGCGCAACAAGACGGTGTTAACGCGATATCGCCACCGCGCAGCAGATCGTAAGCAGGACCCTGCCGTCGCCGTTTAGCCGGCACAGCGGGGTAATACGGGTGGTTGCCAGCGGTAGCGACCCACACACAGAGAGAGAGATGAGGGAGAAACAAGTGACTACATCTAGCAAGTTTGCCGGCATCCAGCAGCTGGGCCGCGCCCTGATGCTGCCGATCGCCGTGCTGCCGGTGGCAGGTCTGTTGCTGCGCCTGGGTCAGCCCGATCTGCTGGGCATTGCGGTAATGGCGCAGGCGGGTGATGCCATCTTCGGCAACCTGGCGTTGCTGTTCGCCATCGGTGTGGCGGTGGGATTCGCCAAGGACAACAACGGGGCCTCCGGCCTGGCCGGTGCCATCGGCTACCTGGTGCTGACCTCGGTGCTGAAGGTGATCGACGCCAAGATCAATATGGGCGTGCTGGCCGGCATTACCGCCGGCATCAGCGCCGGCCTCTTGTACAACCGCTACAAGGACATCGCGCTGCCGTCCTACCTGGCGTTCTTCGGTGGCCGCCGCTTCGTGCCCATCGCCACCGGCTTTGCCATGCTGCTGGCCGGCGTGGTGCTGGGCTATGTGTGGCCGCCGGTGCAGCAGGGCATCGACGCGGTGGGGCACTGGATCATCGGCGCCGGCGAGTTCGGTCTGTTCATCTACGGCATCCTCAACCGCGTGCTGATCGTCACCGGCCTGCACCACATCATCAACACCTTTGCCTGGTTCCAGTTGGGGGACTTCACCGACGCCACCGGCAAGCTGGTGCACGGCGATCTCACCCGCTTCTTTGCCGGTGACAAGAGCGCGGGCATGTTCATGTCCGGCTTCTTCCCGGTAATGATGTTCGGCCTGCCGGCTGCCTGCCTGGCGATGTACCGCGCCGCGCGCCCGGAAAACAAGGCCGCAGTGGGTGGCGTGCTGCTGTCCATGGCGCTGACTGCCGCGCTGACCGGTGTTACCGAGCCGGTGGAATTCGCCTTCATGTTCCTGGCGCCGGCACTGTACGCCATCCATGCCGTGCTCACCGGCATCTCCATGGCGTTGATGCATGCGCTGGGCGTGCACCTGGGCTTCGGCTTCTCCGCCGGCCTGTTCGACTACGTGCTGAACTTCGGCATTGCGCAGAAACCGCTGCTGCTAGTGCCGGTGGGCATTGCCTACTTCGCGGTGTACTACGGCCTGTTCAGCTTTTTCATCAAGAAATTCAACCTGATGACCCTGGGCCGTGAAGAAGCTACCAGCGTGGCCGCTCCGGCAGTCGTGACCGGCAATATCGGCGGCCGTGCCGGCGGTTTCATCAGCGCGCTGGGCGGTGCGGCCAACCTCAAGAACGTGGATGCCTGCACCACCCGCCTGCGCCTGCAGGTGGTGGACAACAGCAAGGTGGACGAAGCGGCGCTGAAGGCGCTGGGCTCGCGCGGCCTGATCAAGCCGGCCGCCGGCAGCGTGCAGGTGGTACTGGGGCCGGAGGCCGAACTGGTGGCCGACCAGATCCGCAGCGCACTGGAGCAGGGCGTGGGCAGCGTGCCCGCCAGCGGCGAGCGCCAGCAATGGCTGGCCGCACTGGGCGGCGAAGCCAATCTGCGCGGCGTATCGGTGGTAGCCGGCAGCCGCCTGCGGCTGGAGCTGGCCGACAGCGGCCGCATCGACGAGGCACAGCTGAAGGCACTGGGCGCCAGCGGCGTGATGACACTGCCGGATAACCTGCTGCACGTGGTGGTGGCCGGCGACGTGGCATTGACTGCGCGGTTGCTGCAGGCCTGATCGGCAAGGATTTCCTCCCAAGCCCGCCACCCGGCGGGGCTGGCGGCGGCAAGGCGGTAACGCCTGCCGCCGCTTTTCTATGCCGTGGCGTATGGCTGACGTGCGACCAACGTTTGCACAGAGTCCGCTGCGCGGCTGCGGCTTGCCAGCGCCGGGCGAAAGCTGCGACGTAAAACCATATCCGCGTAGCGGATGTCGCACCCGGCAACACCATCAATGCAGCCCCCACGCTTGCCCCCATCCGTAGCGGCATCGATGGCCAGTCCTGGCAACAGCTGGCAAACGAATTGGTATCGATACCAGGCAAGCAACAAATTCATCGCGTGGCAGATATACGCTCTGCTACGGTGAAAAGTGTTGGTAGTGCGCCCACTACAAAGATGAAAACCGTTGAGTACAAGACGGAATGAGAGAACGATGGTCGCACCGCTAGCGTGCAGCAGGCACGCAGGAATCACCCGCATAAAGGAGAGACACATGGCACTAAAACTGGCCATCAACGGGTACGGCCGCATCGGCCGCATGGTATTGCGCGCCTGGCAGGAACGTTTTGCCGACAAAGACATTGAAATCGTTGCCATCAACGACCTGGGTAATCCGGAACTGCACGCCCACCTGACCAAGTACGATTCCATCCATGGCCCGTTCCCGGGCAGCGTGGAACTGCAGGACGACAAGCTGGTGATCAATGGCAAGCCGATCCAGCTGCTGTCGGTACGCAACCCGGCCGAACTGCCGTGGGGCGCGATGGGCGTGGACATCGTGCTGGAATGCACCGGCATCTTCACCAAGCGCGACAAGGCCGGGCTGCATCTGCAAGCCGGCGCCAAGAAAGTGCTGATCTCCGCCCCGGCGGACGATGCCGACGCCACCATCGTGTTCGGCGTCAACGACAATACCCTGCGCAGCGACATGAGCATCGTGTCCAACGCGTCGTGCACCACCAACTGCCTGGCCCCGCTGGTGCAGCCGCTGAACGATGCCATCGGCGTCGCCCACGGCCTGATGACCACCGTGCACTCCTACACCAATGACCAGGTGCTGCTGGATACCGAACACAGCGACCTGCGCCGCGCCCGTTCCGCCGCGCTGTCGATGATCCCGACCAAGACCGGTGCCGCCGCAGCGGTGGGCCTGGTGCTGCCGGAACTGAAAGGCAAGCTGGACGGCTTCGCCGTGCGCGTGCCGACCGCCAACGTGTCGCTGGTGGACCTGACCTTCACCGCGGCGCGCGATACCACCGTGGCCGAGGTGAACGAGATCGTCACCGCCGCCGCCAATGGCGCGCTGAAAGGCGTGCTGGCAGTCAACACCCTGCCGCTGGTGTCCATCGACTTCATGCACAACCCGGCATCCAGCGTGTTCGACGCTTCGCTGACCCGCGTGATCGAAGGCCGCCAGGTAAAAGTGCTGTCCTGGTACGACAACGAGTGGGGCTTCTCCAACCGTATGCTGGATACCGCCCAGGCCTGGGCCGCGGCCAAGTAATGGCAGCTTGCTGTCGGCGCGGCACTGGCGGCCCGACAGCGCCGGTTTCATACCGGTGGCCGTGTGGAGACGGCCACCTTGCTCTTTAGTTCTTCTGTTGCTTCTTATTGTGCATAGACCCGCTCGCCTGCCCCGCAAGGGCAGGCATTTTTTTATGGTGTGGTGCCAGGGTAGGCCAGGTTGGCCGCAAGCATGCTGCGGCATGGGCGGGCTGTAATACGGCGACAACGTGACGAAATACCCCGGCAACAGTAGGGGCGGTGGCTGTAGTGGCGCGATTACGGCTAGTCGTCGTCGCGCAGCGCCGGCATGCGCGGCGGTACCGGCTGGTCGATCACCATCGAGGTCTTGGTGTCGCCGTACTGCATCAGGCGGGCGATTACCGCCTGCAGCGTGCTCATGTCGTCCACCGCCACGCGGATCATCAGCCCGCTGCTGCCGGTGATGGAGTCGCAGGCGGTGATTTCCGGCATGCGTTTCAGGGTTTCCACCACGCCGTAATATTCCAGATTCTTGACTGTCAGCTCGATCAGGCACTGGATCGGGTAGCCCAGTTTGTCGGGGTTGATGATTGCGCGATAACCGCTGATAACGCCGCTTCGTTCCAGTTTTTCCACCCGATCGGCCACTGCCGGCGCAGAAAGGTTTACCCGGCGGGCAAGTTCTGCAAAGCTCAGACGGCCGTTTTCGTGCAGCGCAGCAAGGATTTTGCGGTCGAACTTGTCCATGTTTTCGATTCCAAAGCGAAGTCTGCGAAAATAGATTGTATACAAAGTGACGAGGCCGAAAAACCTTCGATTCACTATTAACCTGACCGATTATCCTCCGTAAAATTCGCACCGTGTTGAAGCAGTAGGGTCCGCGCCCGAGTGCTTTGACTTCTGGATCTGTTGTGAGGGTGCTCATGTCCCTGAGCATCTTTGAACTGTTCTGGTGATCTCTTTGTCCCTGGTCTTTATGGTTGTTGGCGCCTGGCGCCGGCAGCTGACCTCTTCTGGCCTGTCCCTTACCGGACAGGCCATTTTTTTTGTCTGGCCCCCTGCCAGACCCGGTCTCCACCGCCGCCTGCGCCCGCGGCGAGGTGATAAATGGCGCCACATGGTGAAGTGTCATATTTCTGTAACGGCCGCTTTCTATCCTTGCCATAATTGCTACCGGGAGGATTTACGCGCATGCCAGCCAATATTCTGCTTGTCGAAGACGAGCCGGCGATTCAGGAACTGATTGCTTTCAACCTGGTTCAGGCCGGGCACCACGTGCTGCGCGCCAGCACCGCCGAGGTGGCGCTGACGCTGGTCAAGAACGCACTGCCGGACCTGGTGCTGCTGGACTGGATGCTGCCGGGCGCCTCCGGGGTGGAAATCGCGCGCAAGCTGCGCGCCGACGAACGCACCCGCCAGATCCCCATCATCATGCTTACCGCCCGCTCCGACGAGCAGGACAAGGTGCAGGGACTGGATGCCGGTGCCGATGACTACATCACCAAGCCGTTCTCGCCGCGCGAGCTGCTGGCGCGCATCAAGGCGGTGCTGCGCCGCCGCGCGCCGCAGATGACCGACGACGCGGTGGAGGTGAAAGGCCTGCGCCTGGACCCGGTGACCCACCGCGTGCAGGGCAATGGCGACACCATCGACTTAGGCCCCACCGAATTCCGCCTGCTGCATTTCTTCATGACCCACGCCGAGCGCGTGCACTCGCGCACCCAGCTGCTGGACCAGGTGTGGGGCGACCACGTGTTCGTGGAAGAACGTACCGTGGACGTGCACATCCGCCGCCTGCGCAGCGCGCTGGAGGGCACCGGTCACGATGCGCTGATCCAGACCGTGCGCGGTACCGGTTACCGCTTCTCGGCGCAGGGGTAAGTCTTGGCCGAATTTCTTGTCGTGCGGCTGGTGACCCTGGTGGTCATCGCCGTCATCTCGCTGATCAGCGGGCTGGTATGGGGCGAACTGACCGGGCTGGCGCTGATGCTGGGCCTGCTGGTGACCTGGCTGGGTTTTCACCTGTATCACCTGGGGCAGCTGCTGCGCTGGCTGGAACGCCCGGCACCGCGGCGGGTGCCGGATGGTTTCGGGCCGTGGAACACCGTATTCATGGCGCTGTACCGCCAGGCGCGGCGGCAGAAACAGAGCAAACGCCGGCTGGCCATTGTGCTGGACCGCTTCATCAATGCCAGCGAGGCGATGCCGGATGGTGTGGTGGTGCTGGACGAGTACGACCGCATCGAGTGGATCAACCCGATGGCGGTGGCGCATCTGGGGCTGGATCGCCGCAAGGATGTCGGCAGCCAGATCCTGAACCTGGTGCGCGAGCCGGAGTTCCACGATTACATGGCCGAGCAGCGCTACAGCCAGCCGCTGATCCTGCGCAACACCGGCAATGGCCCGGAGCTGGTGCTGTCCATCCAGCTGGTGCCGTTCGACATCAAGCGCAAGCTGCTGCTGACCCGCGATATCACCCAGCTGGAGCGGGTGCAGACCGTGCACCGCGATTTTGTCGCCAACGTATCGCACGAGCTGCGCACGCCGCTTACCGTGGTGGGCGGCTTTCTGGAAACGCTGTCCGACATGCCGGCGGTGGACGACGCCACGCTGCGCCAGTTCCTGCCGATGATGCTGGAGCAGTCGCGGCGCATGCAGAGCCTGGTGGAAGACCTGCTGACGCTGTCGCGCATCGAAAACAGCCCGCACGGGGTGACGCCGGACACGGTGGATATGGACGCGCTGCTGGATACCTTGCTGGTGGAGGCCGAGGGCCTGTCGCAGGGGCGGCACCGCATCGAGTTGCAGCGCGACAGCGCGCACAATCTGCTGGGTAACCAGCAGGAGCTGCATTCCGCGTTTGGCAATCTGGTGTCCAACGCGGTGCGCTACACGCCGGAAGGCGGCAGCATCACCCTGCGCTGGCGCGAGCTGGACGACGGTCGCGCCGCGTTTTCGGTGACGGATACCGGCATCGGCATTCCGCCGGAACACCTGCCACGCCTGACCGAGCGCTTCTACCGCGTCGATCGCGGCCGTTCGCGCAGCAACGGCGGCACCGGCCTCGGCCTCGCCATCGTCAAGCATGTGCTGATGCGGCACCATGGCAAGCTGGAAGTACGCAGCGAGCCGGAGAAGGGCAGCGAGTTCAGCGTGGTGTTCAGTCCCGAGCAGGTGGCCTGACGCGAGATGAGCAATACTCAAAAGGTTGGCCGCGGCCAACCTTTTGTCTTTTTTGTCGCCGTTATCGGAGGTCAGCCATGCTGCATCACATCGTACTGTTCCGTTTTCACGACCACATCGACGCGGCCGCCATTGCTGCCGTCGAAGCCGATTTTGCCGCGCTGGTGCCCGCCACCGGGGTAGTCCGCGATTTCCGTCACGGCCCGGATTGCAGCCCGGAAGGGCTGGCGCAGGGCTATAGCCATGGCTGGCTGCTGCAGTTTGCCGATGCGGCCGCGCGCGATGTCTACCTGCTACACCCGGCGCACCAGCAGTTTGTTGCCAGCGTGCAGCCGCTGCTGGCCGCCGCGCTGGTGTTCGATTTTGTCGACCCGGCCAGCCCGCTGTAGTGGCTTTGCTTCAGCGCAGCATCGGGTTAGGATGCCTTGTCCGACAAGACTTTCCGGCGTCATGCACGCCCTGTTTCCAGCCTTTGCCCGAGTAGCACACATGAATCGACTGCAAGCCATCCGCCCGTTCGGCCAGCGCATCTGGCTGGACAACCTTTCCCGTGAACTGCTGGCCTCCGGTGAGCTGGCCCGTCTGCTCGAAGAAGACGGCATCGCCGGGGTGACCTCCAACCCGGCCATCTTCCACAAGGCGATCAGCACCGACCCGCGTTACCGCGAGGAACTGGCACAGCTGAAGACCAACCCGGCGCTGAGCGCCGAGCAGCGCTACGAAACCCTGGTGATTGCCGACATCCAGGCCGCCTGCGATCTGAACCTGGCGCAGTACCGCGCCACCAAGGGCGACGACGGTTATGTGTCGCTGGAAGTGTCGCCGGAACTGTCGCGCGACGAGGCCGGCACCCTGGCCGCCGCGCGCCGGCTGTGGGCGGCGATCGACCGCCCCAACGCCATGATCAAGATTCCGGCCACCGCCGAAGGCATCGCCGCCTTCCGCCAGCTGACCGCCGAAGGCGTCAACGTCAACATCACCCTGCTGTTCTCTTTGCGCCAGGTAGAGGCGGTGTGGGATGCCTACATCGCCGGCCTGACGGCGCGCCATGCCGCCGGCCAGCCGCTGGGTCACATCAAGGCGGTGGCCAGCTTCTTCCTGTCGCGCGTCGATAGTCTGCTGGATGCGCAGCTGCCGGCCGAGCTGCAGGGCAAGGTGGCGGTGGCGCTGTCGCGCGTGGCCTACCAGCGCTACCTGGAACGCTTCCACGGTGCCGAATTCGCGGCACTGAAGGCGGCCGGCGCCCGCGCCCAGTTCCTGCTGTGGGCGTCCACCGGCACCAAGAACAAGGCCTATTCCGACGTGCTGTACGTGGAAAGCCTGATCGGCGACGAAACCGTCAACACGGTGCCGGACGCTACCCTGGCGCTGTTCCGCGACCACGGCAACGCTGCCGCTACGCTGACGCAGGACGTGGATGCCGCCGCAGCCACGTTGGCCGCAGCACAGACTGCCGGCGTGGATTTCGATGCGGTGGGCGAGCAACTGCAGCAGGATGGTCTGGTGCTGTTCGAGAAGGCGTTTGCCGAGCTGTTGCAGCTCACCGCCTGAGCCGGCTGGCGTCATGCAACAAGCTCCCCGCGGGGAGCTTTTTTGTTGCCGGTGGCACCGCTAGTTGCTGGCTTTCGGGCACGGGCTGGCCGGCAGGCGGCTGTCGCACAGCTGCACGCTGCGCAGATACTGCAGCCACGGCAACAGCTGTGCCTTGCTGGGCGAGAATTTGAAGGCTTTCTGGATCACGTAAAAACTGTCGCGGCCCTGGATGCTCTTGAACCAGGTGTTTTCCGGGCGGCCGGTGGCCGGATTGTTGGGGCAGGCTAGGAACCACAGCGCATACGGGTAGCCGTTCTCGCGGCCATCGGCCACCACGTCGTAGTCACTGCCGGGGCAGGCGAAATCCCATTGCTTGACCATGATGTCGCGGAACGCTTGTGGCGAGGTGACCTTCAGCCCCTGGAATACCTGGGTGGTGATCATCTCGTCCCAGTGCTGCGCCGATTGCGCCGTGGGCACCATCTCGGTCATCAGCAGTTGCTCCTGCTGCAAGCGGTAGTCGATCTTGTAGCCGGGTGGCAGCGTCTGCAGCAGGGTTTCGTTCTGCA
>CAMLGD010000075.1 GCA_946479405.1 uncultured Vogesella sp. | reverse complement strand
CCGGGGAGTTCAAAGCGATGATCCAGCCGCAACGGCCAGCGGGCAAGCTCTTGACCGTTGGCGCTCATCACCAGTTCGCCGGCGTTGCCCTGTTGCCACCATAGCCAGCGAAAGCTGGCGCCACAAGCTAATAGCAGCAGCAACAGCAGCAGCCAGTCGCCGGCCAGCAAACGTGGCCAGCGAGGCATCATTTGTGGCTGTCGCTACTGCGGCTATCCAGTTGCCGGTGGCGCAGTAGCACTTGTTCGTCGGCAAAGCCTGCGGCCAACTGCTCGGCCAGGTATACAGAGCGGTGCTGACCACCGGTACAGCCGATGGCGACGGTAACGTAGCTGCGGTTGTCCTGCTTGAAGCGTGGCAGCCAGCGCTGCAGAAAACCGGCGATGTCCTGCTGCATCTGGCCGACCTCCGCCTCACCGGCAAAAAAGTCGCAAATGGGCTGGTCGCGGCCGCTAAGCGGGCGCAACTTCTCGTCGTAGTAGGGGTTGGGCAGGCAGCGTACGTCGAACACGAAGTCGGCATCCAGCGGAATGCCGTGCTTGAAACCGAAGGACTCGAATACCAGCGTCAGGCGGCTGCTGTCGGCCTCGGCCATCACTTTCACATAGCTGCGCAGTGCGTTGGCGGACAGGTTGCTGGTGTCGATGCGGTGCCCCAGGTCCACCACGTGTTCCAGCATCTCGCGTTCCAGCCGGATGCACTCTTCCACGGTCAGGGCATTGCCGGACAGCGGGTGACGGCGGCGGGTTTCCGAGAAGCGTTTCACCAGCACTTCGCTGGTGGCTTCCAGATAAATCAGCCGAACGTCGGAGACAACGCCTTTCAGTTCGCTGATGGCTTTCGGCAGTGCGGCCAACGTGGGGGCGGAGCGGGTATCGACACTGATGGCGATATGCTGGTAGCCAAACTCGCTGTACAGCTTGAGCGCGTCCATCAGCATGGTGGCCGGCAGGTTGTCGACGCAGTAGTAACCGAGATCTTCCAGTACCCGCAGCGCCACCGATTTGCCGGAGCCGGACAGGCCACTAATCAGGATCAGTTGCATGTTCCTGGTCCCGGAGCAGGTTGGTGTGGCGATCGATGAATTCACGGGTGCTGTCGATGCCGCGCAGCTGCAGGATGTAGTTGCGCACCGCGGCCTCCACCAGTACCGCCAGGTTGCGGCCGGCGGCCACTGGCAGGATCACCTTGCGCACGGTAACGCCGAGGATGTCCTGGGTCTCTGACTGGATATTGAGGCGGTCCAGTGCCTGCATCGCCTGATCGTTGGCCTTGATCAGCTGGATAATCAGTTTCAGCACTTTCTTCGGACGCACCGCGGTTTCGCCGAAGATGGTGCGGATGTTCAGAATGCCGAGGCCGCGCACTTCCAGGAAGTCGCGCAGCAGCGGCGGGCAGCGGCCCTCCAGTGTTTCCGGGCCGATGCGGTATAGCTCCACCGCATCGTCGGCTACCAGGCCGTGGCCGCGCGAGATCAGTTCCAGCGCCAGCTCGCTCTTGCCCATCGCCGAATCGCCCATGATCAGCACGCCGATTTCCAGCACATCCAGAAATACGCCGTGCATCACGGTAGAGACGGCCAGCGCGCGCGCCAGGTAGATGCGCAGCACGTCCATCAGGTACGGGCTTTCCAGCGGTGTGCTCATCAGCGGCACGCTGTGGCTCTGGCAGTAGTCCTGCAGTAGCTTGGGTACCGTCTGGCCGTTGGCGACGATGACCACCGCCATGGTCTTGTGGAACAGCTGATCCAGCGCGGTGCGCGCGGCAGCCTGTTCCAGTTTGTCCAGGTATTCCACCTCGGCCAGACCCAGCACCTGCACCCGGTTGGGGTGGATGAAGTTGAGGTGGCCGACCAGCGCCTGCGTCGGCCGCTGTTCGTCGTTGGAAATCAGGTTGTCGGAGCCGGACTTGCCGGCGATCCAGCTCAGATTGAGTTTGTGCTGATTGTCCTGGAACAGGCGGCGGACACTGACATTAGGCATGGTGGCTGTCTTCGCAAAGCAGGGCGTGCAGGGTGAGGTTATCGGCGCAGCACATTTTTTCGCGCAGGCTGCGGCTGGAGAACAATTGCGCCAGCTCCGACAGTACCTGCAGGTGCAAGTCGGTGGCTTGCTCTGGGACCAGCAGCACGAACAGCAGATTGACCGGCTTGCCGTCCGGGGCCTCGAATGGAATCGGGGTTTTCAGCCGCACGAAGAAGCCGGTAGCATCCTTCAGGCCCTTGATGCGGCCATGAGGAATGGCGACGCCCTGGCCCAGCCCGGTGGAGCCGAGCTTTTCGCGGGCGAACAGGCTGTCGAATACATCGCTGCGCGCAATGCCGAAACTGTTTTCAACCAAGAGGCCGATCTGTTCGAACAGGCGCTTCTTGCTGGAGATCTCCAGGTCCGCCAGTACGTGCGACTGGGGAAGAATCTTGCCGATCAAGCTCATGATGTCTTTAGGGGCGGAAAAACGTCGGCCATTCTACGCTGAGTCCGCCGTTTTCCATAGCAACAGCGCATCTGGGAGGCCAGCAAAAACGGGAGCCTGTGGCTCCCGTTGTTATTTGTGCTGGCGACTGGTTTACAGTGCCGCGTCGGCGGCGTCCGCCTGTGGCGCAATACTACGATGCTCCCCCTGTTTTTCCTTGAACTTCAGTACCTGACGGTCCAGTTTGTCCATCAGGGAATCAATGGCGGCGTACATGTCGGAATCGTTTGCCTCGACATGAATATCCTTGCCGGCCAGATGCACATTGACCTCCGCTTTTTGTACCAGTTTATCCACGGACAGCGTCACGGTTACGCCGATAACATTATCGACATGACGGGTGATGCGTTCCAGTTTGCTCTCGATGAAATCGCGCAGGGCGGGGGTAACTTCGAGGTGTAGACCGGTAATTTTGAGGTTCATACCCTGACTCCTTCTGTTGACGATACGGTCGGGCTGGCCGTACCGGGTTTTCGTAGCACTCTTATAGTGCTTTGCGAAGGTTAACTGGCGGTATCTGCATAGCTTCACGATACTTGGCTACGGTGCGCCTGGCAACCTGTATGCCTTGTGTCGTGAGACGGTCGGCAATGGCACTGTCGGACAGCGGTTTTTTACTGTCTTCGCCATCGATAATCTGGCGGATATGCGCCTTGATTGCCGTGGCGGAACATTCGCCGCCGCTATCGGTTTCCAGCGCATTACCGAAGAAATACTTGAGCTCGAACAGGCCGCGGCTGCACAGCAGGTATTTCTGGGTGGTGACCCTGGAAATCGTTGACTCATGCAGGCCCAGCTCATCCGCGATGTCTCGCAGAATCAGGGACCGCATTGCCACTTCGCCGTGTTCAAAGAACGCCTGTTGCCTGTCAACGATAGCTTCCGACACTTTCAGGATGGTGTCAAATCGCTGCTGGATGTTTTTCACCAGCCAGCGCGCCTCCTGCAATTGGCCGCTGAGATTATGGCTGTTGTCGCGCTGTTGCAGCATGCCGGCATATAGCTGGTTGACCTGCAGTTTTGGCAGTACGCTGCGGTTGAGCTGGGCTACCCAGCGGCCACGGCGGCGGACTACGTGGATATCCGGCACCACATAATGGGTCTCCCCCTGATCGAAACCGCTGGTCGGCCGCGGCCGCAGGGTGGAGATCAATTGATGGGCGGCCCGCAGTTCGGCCTCGCCCACGTTCAGCAGCTTCTTCAGACGCACAAAATCGCGGTTACCCAGCAGTGCCAGGTGCTCGCGCACCAGGGTGAGCGCCAGTTCGCGTGACGGCGTGGTCGCCGGCAATGCGGCCAACTGCAGTTGCAAGAATTCGGAAAGCTGTCGGCTGCCAATACCGACTGGTTCGAATTGCAGCAGCAGCTTGCGCAGGTATTCCAGCTCGTCAGTGTCGACATCCAGCTCCAGCGGCAGGCTGGCGGCAAATTCGTCCAGTGGCGTGGTGAGGTAGCCGTCTTCGTCCAGTTCTTCGATCAGCAGGGTCAGCAGCGCGCTGTCGCGGCGGCTCAACGGCATTTCGCCGATCTGTGCCGCCAGGTGTTCACGCAGCGTCGGACGACACGGAGTGTTGAGAATGGGGTCGAATTCGTCGTCGTCATCACGGCCGCTACCGCCGCCGCCGCTGCCCCAGTCACCCAGCTCCATCTCCTCGCGTTCGCGCGGGCTGTCTTCCGCACTGCCGCTGTCGCTGCTGGTTTCGTTGCTGGCCACGGTTTCTACCGGCTCGTGTTCGGTCTGGCTATCGCCGTCGGCACGTTCCAGCAGCGGGTTCTCCAGCAGGTAGCGCTCCAGCTCGGTGGAGAGGTCGAGCGTGGACATTTGCAGCAACTTGATCGACTGCTGCAATTGTGGGGTCAGGGTCAGTTGCTGGCTGACTTTTAGCTGCAGGGACTGTTTCATGCCGCTTTACAGGTGGAAGTGCTCGCCAAGATAAACCTGCCGCACCTGTTCGTTGCTGACCAGTTCGGCGGGCAGGCCGGAAGCCAGCACGCGGCCTTCGGAGATGATGTAGGCACGATCGCAGATGCGCAGGGTTTCGCGCACGTTGTGGTCGGTAATCAGCACGCCGATGCCGCGTTCCTTGAGGAAGGAGATGATCTTCTGGATGTCGATTACCGCGATCGGATCGACACCGGCAAACGGTTCATCCAGCAGGATAAAGCGCGGGCGGGTGGCCAGCACGCGGGCGATTTCCACCCGGCGCCGCTCACCGCCGGACAATGCCATGGCGTTGCTGTCGCGCAGGTGATCAATGTGCAGATCGTCCAGCAGCAGTTGCAGCTCGTTTTCCAGCTGTTCACCGTGGTAGCCCGCCACTTCCAGTACGGCCAGGATGTTTTCCTCTACCGTCATCTTGCGGAAGATAGAGGCCTCCTGTGGCAGATAACCCAACCCCAGGCGCGCACGCTTGTGGATGGGCAGGTGGGTGATGGTGTCGCCGTTGAGGGTGATGTCGCCGGCATCGGCAGCGACCAGGCCCACCACCATGTAAAAGCTGGTGGTCTTGCCGGCGCCGTTGGGGCCGAGCAGGCCGATGACTTCACCACTGGCGATCTCCATCGACACGTCCTGCACCACGGTACGTTTCTTGAAGGTCTTTTTCAGGTGCTGGATGCTCAGGCGGCTTTGCGTCATGGCTTGTCCTGCGGCTTGGGCTGGATGATCACGGTGACGCGGCCCTTGGTGCCGCCGCTGGCGGCCGGGCTGCCACCCATCACCTGGTAAATCTCGGTCACGGTGTTGTAGGTGATCTGCTCGCCGGTCACCAGGTCGGCGCCGCGCTTCACGCGCGCCTTGCCGGTCAGCACTACCTGGTTGGTGACGCTGGTGTAGTCCACGCGGTTGGCCTGGCCCTCGATGTACTCGTTCTTGCCATCCAGCTTCTGGCGGAACAGTGCCTGGTTGCCGAAGGCCTGCAGTGTCTGATTGCCCTGGGCGTCACGGGTGACGATGGTCTTGTCGGCACGCATGCTGAGCGTGCCCTGGGTGGCGACCACATTGCCCTCCAGGATGTTGATGCCCTGTTTCTGGTCCAGTGAACCGCGATCCGCTGCCAGTTCGATGGGTTTGCTGCTGTCTGCCTTTTCGGCGTAAACGTTGGCCGCAGCACAGCACAGGGCCAGTGCAAGCATCAGGCTATGGCGCATAGTGCATCCTTACTTGGGACAGCAGTTTCAGCTGCCCGGCTTGGTGATTGTAGATAAAACCGACCGCGCGAATCTGCGAGGTGCCGTAGTCCATGACCAACGGTGCATGGTTGCTGGCTGTCTGGGTGCGGTTGTCCAGGCGTAGTGACGGTGTTTGCAGATGCATGGCCGGCTTGCCGGCCTGGGCGGCGCGCTGCAGGTGTACGCGGCCGGAGAAATCGGCGACGTCCTGCGGTTTGTTATAGCGGCCATTGTCGGCGGTAATGCGGTAATCCGCCTGGCCCTGGCTGAACTGCTGCAGTTCCGGTTCGGTAAAGTACACCGTATTGACCTTCGGCAGCTTCCACATCTGGGTGGCAGTGAGCTGTTGCCACGGGCGGCCCTGCTCGTCGAAGCGCTTGGCGCTGACTTCTTCGATGGTGTATTCCGGCTTGTCCGGGTTGAGCTCGCGCTGGACTGGCTGTTGCCACTGAGTCAGCACATTGAGCCAGGACGCGATCAGGCCCATGCCCAGCAGCAGGCCCAGCGGGAACAGTTTGCCGGCACGACTTTTCATGCCAGGTACGCCGCCATCAACCGTTCGTAATTGCCCTGCGCCTGCAGAATCAGCTCGCACAGCTCGCGTACTGCGCCGCTGCCGCCCTGACTGCCGGTAACGAAGTGGGCATGCTGGCGCACGAAGCTAGGCGCGTCCGGCACCGCCACGGCAAAGCCGACGCGTGACATCACCGGCAGGTCCACCACGTCGTCGCCGATATAGGCGCACTGTTCGGCTTGCAGGCCGGTCTTGGCCAGTAGCTCGGCAAAGACATCACGCTTGTCGTGCACGCCTTCGTAGTAATGGTCGATGCCCAGTCCGCGTGCGCGGTGGGCGACGCCGGGAGCGGCGCGGCCGGTGATGATGGCCAGCTGCACGCCGGTAGACTGCAGCATTTTCAGGCCGTGGCCATCCAGCGTGTTGAAGGCTTTCAGTTCTTCGCCGCTGGCGGTAATGAAGATGCGGCCGTCGGTCAGCACGCCATCCACATCCATGATCAGCAGCTTGATCTGTTTGGCCAGTTCGGTAATCGGTTGCATGGCTAGTCCTATACCACGCCTGCCTTGAGCAGGTCGTGCATGTTGAGTGCGCCTGCCAGGCGCCCCTGCTGGTCTACCACCAGCAGGCCGTTGATCTTGCGTTGTTCCATTTCCTTGACCGCTTCCACCGCCAGCAGGTTGGCCGCAATGGTGCGTGGCTTGGGCGTCATCACGTCGTCGATGCGCAGGCCGGCCAGATCCAGGGTGCGATCCAGCGTGCGGCGCAAGTCGCCATCGGTGAAGATGCCCAGCAGGCTGCCATCGGCCGCCACTACCGCGGTCATGCCCAGTCCCTTGCGTGTCATTTCCAGCAGCGCATCTTTCAGCGAGGTGCCGCTGACGACACGCGGCAGGGCGTCGCCGCTGTGCATCAGGTCGCTGATGTGCACCAGCAGGCGCCGTCCCAGGCTGCCGCCCGGATGCGACAGTGCGAAGTCTTCCGGTTTGAAATTGCGCGCATCCAGCAGCGTGACTGCCAGTGCATCGCCCAGCGCCAGTGCTGCAGTGGTGCTGGTGGTGGGCGCCAGCCCCAGGGTGCAGGCTTCCTTGTCCACCGCCGCATCCAGGTGCACGCTGGACTCCCGCGCCAGCGTGGACTGCGGCCGGCCGGTCAGCGAGATGATGGGGATGCCCTTGCGCTTCACCGCCGGCAGCAGGGCAATGACTTCCGCGCTTTCGCCGGAGTTCGACAGTGCCAGCATGATGTCGCGTTCGGTGATCATGCCCAAGTCGCCATGCGCAGCTTCGGCCGGGTGCATGAAGAACGAGGGCGTGCCGGTGCTGGCCAGCGTGGCGGCAATCTTGTTACCGATATGCCCGGACTTGCCGATGCCGGTGACCACCACGCGACCCTGGCACTGCAGTACCAGTTCTACCGCGGCGAGAAAATCGTCACCCAGTCGGTCCGACAGGGCGATGATGGCGTCGGCTTCGGTGTGCAACACCTCGCGTGCCAGCGCAAGACGCTGTTGTTTGAGCGCAATATCCATAGACAGTAATTATATCAGCTTATAATCGGGCACTAATCCCGCAGGTGCAATTTTTGCTTGGGCGCGATAAAGCGCCAGGAGTTTCCCGACACGATGCATTCCTTGTTTCCCGTTGTGATGGTATTGCTGGTGGCCGTGCTGGCCGTGACCGCCTGCCGAAAATTGCGTGTGCCCGCGATGCTGGGCTATCTGGTGGTGGGCTTTCTGGCCGGCCCCGGCGTGATGCATCTGGTGCCGGAAGGGCCGGAAACCGAGTTCCTCGGCGAAATCGGCATCGTGTTCATGATGTTTTCCATCGGCCTGGAGTTCTCGCTGGCCAAGCTCAAGGCTATGCGCCACCTGGTGTTCGGCCTCGGGCTGGCGCAGGTGCTGCTGACTATGCTGCTGGTGGGCGGCGTGATCGGCATCATGAACAGCAGCGCGCTGAGCGGTTTTGCCGTGGCCGCCGCACTGGTGATGTCGTCCACCGCCATTGTCAGCAAGCTGCTGTCCGAGCGGCTGGAGCTGCCGCAGCCGCATGGCCAGTTGGCGATGGGGGTGCTGCTGTTCCAGGACATCGCCGTGGTGCCGCTGCTGATCCTGCTGCCGGCATTTGCGGCCAACTCTGACCGCATCTGGCTGGATCTGGGGCTGGCACTGGTCAAGGTGGTGCTGGTGCTCAGCCTGCTGCTGGTGTTCGGCCAGAAGCTGATGCGGCGCTGGTTCCATCTGGTGGCGCGGCAGCGTTCCGGCGAGCTGTTCATGATCAACGTGTTGCTGGTGACGCTGGGGGTGGCGCTGATCACCCAGCTGGCTGGCCTGTCGCTGGCACTGGGCGCCTTTGTCGCCGGTATGCTGATCTCGGAAACCGAGTACCGCTTTCAGGTGGAAGAAGACATCAAGCCGTTCCGCGATATCCTGCTGGGTTTCTTCTTTATTACCGTGGGCATGCGGCTGGATGTGAACGTGCTGTTTGCCGAGTCCGGCAGCATCCTGCTGATGCTGTTCCTGCTGATTCCGCTGAAGCTGCTGATCGTCTGGCTGCTGGCACGTGCTTTCGGCCAGCGTAACAAGGACGCCTTCAAGGCCGGGCTGGCGCTGGCACAGGGCGGCGAGTTCGGCTTTGTGCTGCTGTCGCTGTCCGGCAACCTCAAGCTGCTGCCCCCGGTGATGGAGCAGGCGGCCATCGCTGGCATCTTGCTGTCCATGCTGCTGGCGCCGTTCCTGATCCAGAATGCCGACAAGATCGTCAAGCGCCTGATCAAGCAGGACTGGACCATGCAGTCGCTGGACCTGCACCAGATCCTGGTGCAGAGCATGCTGAAGAACGAGCACGTCATCGTCTGCGGTTACGGCCGTAGCGGCCAGTATCTGGCCCGCCTGCTGGAAAGCGAAGACATCCCGTTCTTTGCGCTGGACCTGGATCCAGAGCGGGTGCGCGAGGCCGGCGAGGCCGGGGATTCGGTGGTGTTTGGCGATGCCGGCAAGCGCGAGGTGCTGATGGCGGCCGGGGTGATGCGCGCCAAGGCGGTGGTGATCACCTTTGCCGACACCCATGCCTCGGAGCGTATCATCGACGTGGTGCGGCAGCAGCGTCGTGACCTGCCGGTGATCGTGCGCACCATCGACGATTCGGATATGGCGCAACTGCGCGCCGCTGGTGCTGACGAGGTGGTGTCCGAAGTGATGGAGGGCAGCCTGATGCTGGCCTCGCATGCGTTGATGGTGCTGGGCGTGCCGCTCAACCGCGTGCTACGCCGCATCCGCACCGTGCGCGAGCAGCGCTACGATCTGTTCAAGGGCTTCTTCCGCGGTGCCTCCGATGAGATTGACGGCATCGACGATGCGCAGCTGGAGCGGCTGCTGAGCGTGCAGCTGTTGCCGGGGGCCAGCGCCATCGGCATGCATCTGGGTAACCTGCCGCTGGCGGAGCTGGGGGTGCAGATCAAGGCACTGCGCCGTGGCAGCGCCCGTTACACCGAGCTGACCCGGGATTTCGAGCTGGAGGAAGACGATGTGCTGGTGCTGCTGGGGCGGCCGGCGCCATTGATGCAGGCAGAAAGCCTGTTGCTGCAGGGCGCGTGATGCCGCAACCATGAAACAGAACGGCCAGACTGTCACAGTCTGGCCGTTCTGTTTCATGCTGCGTTTATGGTGTGGCGTTACTTGGCGTGCTCGCGCTGTGCTGCCTGCGGCAGGATGGTGGTGATCTGTTTCTTCAGCTCCTGCTTCAGCGCCTGCTGCTTTTCGCCTTCGGTTTTCTTGCCCTTGACGATGGAGTTGAAGTCCAGCGCATACACCGGCTGGTTCAGCGGGCCGGTAATCTTCAGCGGAATGTTGACACCGCCGAGGCGGGCAAAGGCTTTCGGGTTGCCGCGCACGTTCAGCGTGTAGTCGACGATGTTTTGCACCAAGTCCACCTTGCCGCTGCCGCTGACGTTCACCAGCGACGATGCCAGTTGCAGATCCTGGCTGCGCGCCACGCCGTTTTGCAGCTCGAAGGCGGCAGCCATGGCGGAGAAAGTGGTTTTCTGGTCCGGCTTGGCCGGCATGCTACTGCTGTTCCAGTCTTTCAGTTCGCCCGGCAGGTCGCGTAGCGCCGAAACCAGGTCGATGCCGTTGAGGGCGCCTTTTTCCAGCCGTACCGCCACCTTGCCGTTCAGCGTGTTGCGCAGCGCGGCCAGCGAGTTGCCATGGGCAGTCAACTGTACCCAGCCATTGCCGGCGCCTTCCACGCGGCCAACGTCAAACAAATCCTGCATCAGCGGCCGAATCTGCATGCCCAGCAGTTGCTGCGACACTTCCAGCCGCGGCTCCTTGTCGCGTAGCAGATGCAGCGAGCCTTTCAGTGCGCCGTCATAGATGGCGGCACTGAGGTTGTCCAGTGCCAGGCTTTCCGGCCGCGCCGTCACGTCGGCCGCGATGTCCTTGATGCGGAAGCGACCCATCGCCAGTTCGCCGATAGCCAGTTTGCCGTCCAGATCGAGAAAATCCATCCAATCCAGCCGGAATGGCGTGCCGTTCTGGAACAGCGCGACCGCTTGTTGTGCCTGGTTTTCCGGCAGGTAGCGGTTCAGGTCCAGCTTGCCCAGCGACAGGGTGATCTCTTGCCGTGGCGACAGGAAACCATACTGGGTGGCGGTGGCGGACAGCGCTGCGCCATCCAGTTGCCCGGCTACGCGCAGGTTGAGGCGGCTGTCGTTCAGGTCGCCATCCAGCGCACCGCTCAATGCGGCCTGCAGTTGGCCGCGTGGCAGCGCCGGGGTTTTCAGTTGGGCGGTCAGCGTCAGCGGTTCCAGGCGCAGCAGGTTGTAGCCGGCCAGGTTCAGTGGTGCCCGCAGCGTCATGTTGAGCGAGTGCGAGCCCACCAACCACGACAGCTGGCTTTGCAGCTGGCTGGCAAATGCTCCGTCGCGGGTCAGGCGCAGCTCGGCCAGCTGGCCGTTGAAGCGGTACTGGGTGCGGGCGTAGTCCATCTGCCCGCTGATGCTGGCCGCCGGGGTGCTCAGTTCCGACAGGCTGGCGTTGACTGACGGCAGCAGTGCCTCGGCGTGGCTCTTGGGCAGCGAGCTGTCCAGCGTCAGCTTGAGGTTTTCCCCGCTGGCCAGCAGGGTGCCAAAGTTGAGCTTGAGCTTGCCCTCGGCCTTCAGCCGCAATTCACCCAGCTTGTCGGTACTGCTGATCGCCAGTGCGGACAGGTGCTCGATATTGACCTGATCGTCCTGGCGGGTGAACGGTGCCTGCATGGCCAGACTGACGACCTGGTTGCCGGCCAACAGGCGGCCGCCGAATGACAGGCTGGCATCGCTGCGCAGGCCTTCGACATCAAGGCTGCCTTCTTCCAGCTTGCTGTTGCGGCCGTTGACGCGGTCGGACAGCAGGATGGTGGTGCCGCGCAGTGCCATGGTGTCGAGGTTCAGCTTGAAGCGGCTGGGCTTGCGGCGGCGCAGCAGGTCGGCAAAGTTGAGCGTGCCGTCGCTGTTGCGCACCACCTTGACGGTGCTGTCGCGCAGGGACAGGTGGGTGATTTCCAGATCGCCGAACAGCAGCGGCAGCCAGGCCAGCCGGGCCTGAATCTCGCCGACGCGGGCAAATTCGTCGCGCCCGCCGGGTTCGCTGACGCTGACATCGCCCAGCGCCAGGCCCGGCGAGGGCAGCAGCATCGGTGATACCGAGCCGTTGATGGTGATGGTGCGGTGGGTATCGGCCAGCGAGCGCTGCAGGTTGATGCGCACGCTCTGGCTGTCAAAGCGCAGAAAGAACAACGTCAGGGTCAGTACCAGCAGGCTGCCCAGCAGCAGCAGGGTGTATACCGACACTTTCAGCCACAGGCGGCCGGAATTCCATTTCATTGTGCAGTGCCCGTCCCGGTGTAAGTCGATATGGCGTCTGGCCCGCGCACGATGTGGCCGGCAAGATCAACGGAAAACGGCGCGGCGGCGTGCGGTGTTTTTGCGGCGGGATAGACGTGAACGGCGGGGTGGAGCGGGTGAAGGGAATCGAACCCTCGTCGTAAGCTTGGGAAGCTTCTGCTCTACCATTGAGCTACACCCGCGTCAGGTGAAGCGCGAGTATACGCATGGCGGCTGGTGTGTGCAACGTGGCCGCCGCCTGGCGGCGCTACGGACGGGTGGGGTAAATATTGTATATTGCCGGCAATGTATTGATGCGCGGCACGGCGGACGCCTTGGCTGCCATATATGGCTGCGGTGCAAGGTTGACCGCAGCGCTGGCTGCGCTATCAGCCATCTTTCATCACCGCAGGGCTGGGCAATGGTCCTGCCACTTTGCCACCCGCACCACGAAACGGTAGCTGGCTGTCGTTTCGTGGCGTCTGTGGCCTTACCTTGGAGCATGCATGAGCAAACTGCTGATTCTGTATACCGGTGGCACCATCGGCATGGACTACACCCCGCAGGGGCTGGCGCCGGTACCTGGCTACTTGCCGCGCCAGCTGGAGCGGTTGGCGCGCGAAGGCGTCAGCTGGGACGTAGTGGAGTACCCGCAGCTGATCGACTCCTCCGCCATCACCATCGCACACTGGCGTCAGCTGGTGGCGGACATCGCTGCGGCCTATGAACGCTACGACGGTTTCGTGGTGATCCACGGCACCGATACCATGGCCTATACCGCCAGCGTGCTGGCGTTCGCGCTGCAGAACCTGCAGAAACCGGTAATCGTCACTGGCTCGCAGCTGCCGCTGGTGCACCCGCGCAGCGATGGCTGGAGCAATGTCGGCGTGGCGATCGAAGCCGCCTGCCAGCCGGATCTGCACGAAGTGGCGATTGCCTTCGACAACGTGCTGCTGCGCGGTTGCCGCGCGCGCAAGGTGGATGCCACCAGCTTTGCCGGCTTTGATAGCCCGAACGCAGCGCCGCTGGCACGCTTCGGCATCGCTGCGCACTGGCAGCGCAGCCTGTGGCGTTGCGGCAGCGGCGAATTCCGCGCGGTATTGCCGCAGGAACAGGACATCCGCAGTGGCTTCCTGCTGCCGGGCGGCATGGCGGCGGCGTTCGGCCGCTGGTTGGCCGCCGATACGCCGCAGGGGGCGCTGCTGTTCTCCTATGGCAACGGCAACACCCCGGAAGAGTCGGTATTGCTGGACGGCATTCGCGCTGCCAGTGCCGCCGGCTGCGTGGTGGTGAACCTGACGCAATGCCCGCGCGGTGCGGTGGAAGTGGGTGCCTATGCCGCCAGCCAGCCGCTGGCGCAGGCCGGGGCGGTCAGTGCCGGTGACATGACGCCGGAGGCGGCGCAGGCCAAGCTGCTGCTGCTGCTGTCGCAGGGTTTGTCCACAGCAGAGATACGCGCTGCATTTGGCCGCGATCTGTGCGGTGAAATTACCCTTGATTGATTAAAAAATGGGCAAATGCGGTTTTGCCCTGCCGCGTCAGCCACTTGCCACGCTTATCCACAAGCCGCTCACAGTGCTATGCAAAACGATGCGGGATAATCTGTTGGTTGCCGCCTAAAAAATAAGCAGACGCTTTGCCTGCCTTGCAGATCAGCGACTTAGCCCGCTTTTCCACAACGCGCCCACATCCTTGCTCCCACAGGATGTGGGCGTTTTGCATTCCATTGTGGACAAGCGCCGTGGTACTGGCTGCGCGCGCTATAATGTGCGGCTATGTCAGCACTGCGCATCGCCATCGTCGGCCCGGAATCCTGCGGCAAAAGCACCCTGGCAGCCGATCTGGCGCAGGCACTGCAGCGCTGCGGCGTCGCTGTCGCCGTGGTGCCGGAGTTCGCCCGCGACTACTACGCCACGCGCGCGTACGTGCCGACGCCGGCGGATATCCTTGCCATCGCCCATGGCCAGCTGACGGCGGAAGCCGCGCTGGCCGAGCAGGGGCAGGTGTTGCTGTGCGACAGCACGGTGCTGACCTGCCGCATCTGGGCAGAGGTGGCTTTTGGCGTGGCCGAGCCGGCGCTGCTGGCGCTGAACCGGCCGCAGGATTACGCGCTGACGCTGCTGGCGGCGGCGGATATTCCCTGGCAGTACGACCCGCTGCGCAGCCACCCGGAACAGCGCGACTGGCTGTTTGGCCTGTATCGCGCCGCGCTGGATGCCGCGGCTGTGGATTACCGCGTGCTGGCCGGCAGCCGGCAGCAAAGGTTGGCCGCAGTGTGGCCGGCATTGCGCGGTTTGTTGCCGCAATTGCCTGTTTTTTGTGCAACAGGCTGATTGTGTTGCTGTCTCAAGTACTTGGACAACTTGTCCACAGATGGCTCACAAGGCTGTCCAGCCCGGATGTGGAAAGTAAAAAT
>CAMLGD010000074.1 GCA_946479405.1 uncultured Vogesella sp. | reverse complement strand
ACGCCTTCCTTGGCTTCCACCGCCTGGTGCAGGCCGTCGGACCAGCGGCGGCCGGCCATCAGGCGGCCGGTGAATTCGTCCACGATCACCACTTCACCATCCTGTACCACGTAGTGCTGGTCGAGGTGGAACAGTGCGTGCGCCTTCAGCGCGGCGCCCAGGTGGTGCATCAGGGTAATGTTGGCCGCAGAGTACAGGCTGTCGCCTTCGCCCAGCAGGCCCATCTCGGTGAGAATCTGTTCGGCGTGCTCGTGGCCGGCTTCGGACAGCAGCACGCTGTGCGCCTTCTCGTCCACCCAGTAGTCGCCTTCGCCTTCTTCGGTTTCCTGCTTGCTCAGCAGCGGCGGTACCGCGTTCATGGCACGGTACATGTCCACGTTGTCTTCGGCCGGGCCGGAGATGATCAGCGGGGTACGTGCTTCGTCGATCAGGATGGAGTCCACTTCATCGACTACGGCGTAGGACAGCGGACGCTGCACCTTCTCGTCGATGCTGAACACCATGTTGTCGCGCAGGTAGTCGAAGCCGAATTCGTTGTTGGTGCCGTAGGTGATGTCGCAGGCGTAGGCCTGCTGCTTCAGCTCATGCGGCATCTGCGACAGGTTCACGCCCACCGACAGGCCGAGGAAGTTGTACAGCTTGCCCATGATGCCGGCGTCGCGGCTGGCCAGGTAGTCGTTGACGGTAATGACGTGCACGCCCTTGCCGGTCAGCGCGTTCAGGTACACCGGCAGGGTGCCGACCAGGGTCTTGCCTTCACCGGTGCGCATTTCGGCGATCTTGCCTTCGTGCAGCACCATGCCGCCGATCAGCTGTACGTCGAAGTGGCGCATGCCCAGCACGCGGCGCGAGGCTTCGCGGCAGACGGCAAAGGCTTCCGGCAGCAGCGCGTCCAGCGTCTCGCCCTTGGTGTGGCGCTCCCGGAATTCGGCGGTCTTGGCGGCCAACTGCTCGTCGGACAGCGCTTTCATCGCGTCTTCCATGCCGTTGATGCGGGCGACAGCCTGGCGGTACTGCTTGAGCAGTCGATCGTTGCGGCTGCCGAATACTTTCTTGAGGAGCGACGAAATCATCTTGTGGACATCCAGCGGCCAGCGGCCGAATCGAAAAATGGGCCAAAGTTTAACACAGGCGAATGCCCATTTAATGGGGGCGACTTTGCAGCTAATCAAGAGCTGTGCTATTGGGCAGGGTATAAAGCGGGCCCGCAGCGAGGTGGCAGGCACGGCGGGCGGGCATTTGGGCTACACTGCAGGCCGATTGTTTCGTCTTGTATCCCCATGAGCAGCCAACTCTTCAGCCACTTCGGCAGGAAGGACCAGCAACTGGCCGACCTGACCGCCGCGGCGCAGGCCATTCTGACGCTGGACCGCGCCTTCAAGCGCCTGCTGCCCGGCCGCCTGGCCGAGCAGTGCCAGGTGGCATGCGTGCGCGCTGGCGAGCTGGTGGTGTTCGCCCACAACAGCACCGTGGCTGCGCGCCTGCGCCTGCTGGGCAATAGCGTGGTGGCACCGCTGGCGCGCCAGGGCTACCCGCTGTCCACGCTGCGGGTGAAAGTGCTGCCCACCCCGCCGCGCAAAACGCGGCAGAAGTCCTTTGCCCTGTCCGATGCCGGCATCGATGCCTTTGCCCGCGCCGCCGACGAAGTGCGCAACCCGGTAGTGAAGGATGCACTCAAGCGGCTGTTGCGCCACCACAAAGGCTGAAGCCCGCGCCGCCATTGCGGCCATCTTGTTGTCATCCCTGTAGGGCAGCATGCCGCGTGCTGGCAAGCTTGTTGCATCACTGCCGGCACGGGTAAGCTGCCCGCCAGCAGCCGCAGAGCTGCCCGTGAGCCAGTGCCGGATACCGGCGCCGGCCCGAAACACCAGGGATACCGGAAAATGATTACGCTCAAGACTCACCCGCTGCGACGCAGCCTCAATGATGAGGCGCACGCACGGCCGCCGGTGGCGATTCCGTCGCCGGCCAGACTCACCACCCTCACTTTGTTCTTTGATGATGCCGAGGTCGAACAGCGCGCCGCGATGCAGGAGTTGGCCGCAAGGCTGGGGCTGCCGCGGCCGGATGCCGGCCAGGTGCACTACACCGGCGTGGCCGGCGATCTCACCGTGCGCTGGGCGCTGCATACCGAGTTCGCGCGCTACAGCTTCGTGCTCAGCGGCGACTTCGTCGAACCGTTCGAGCGCACCGCGCTGGACCGCCTGCCGGGCGACTGGCTCAGCCAGCTGCCGGGCGAACTGATGGTGGCAACCCATGCGGTGCTGCTGCCGGCCGAGCAGGAGGCGCCGGCGGCAGAGATCGCCCAGCGCTGGTTCGGCGGCCATGACCTGATCGGCGCCGAGATCGGCGATGGCAACGGCGTGGCCTACACCGACCTGCGTCTGCATCCGGACGCACGGCTGGCGGAAGGCTTCAGCCGCTTCGTGCTGATCGACCGCGCCATGGGGCCGTCGCAATCCGGGCGCATGGTGCAGCGGCTGTTCGAGATGGAAACCTATCGCCTGCTGGCCTTGCTGGCGCTGCCGGAAGCCAAGCGCCAGATGCGCGAGCTGGACCGGCTCGGCACCCAGCTGCGCAGCGTGACGCTGCGCATGGCACAAGAACAGGAACACGATGCCAGCATGCTGGACGAGCTCACCGACCTGTCGGCGCAAGCCGAGCAGCTGATCGCGCAGAGCCAGTATCGTTTTGCCGCCGCGCGTGCCTACTACCAGCTGGTGGGGCGCCGCATCAGTGAATTGCGCGAACACCGCCTGTCCGGGTTGCAGCCGTTCCACGAATTCATGGAGCGGCGGCTGGGGCCGGCGATGGAAACCTGCGCCACCGCCGCGCGGCGTCAGGAGCGGCTGATGACCCGGCTACAGCGCAGTACCGCCTTGCTGCGCACGCGGGTGGAGGTGCTACACGAGGTACAGAACCGCGCGCTGCTGGCCAGTATGGACCGCCGCGCCGCCCTGCAGCTGCGGCTGCAGGAAACGGTGGAAGGCTTGTCGGTGGGGGTGCTCACCTACTACGCGGTGGGGCTGCTGGGCTATCTGTTCAAGGCCGGCAAGGCGGCCGGGCTGCATCTGGAAGTCGAGCTGCTGACCGGGCTGTCGATTCCGCTGGTGGCGCTGAGCGTGTGGTTGGGCATGCGGCGGGTGAAACGCGGCTTGCAGCACTGATCCAGCCTGTCAGCACGCTATTTGTAATGGCCAGCTCAGTTGAGCTGGCCATTTTTACTGGCAAAACTTAACGAAACTATTAAGCATTTGATGAAAAGCAATAAAACACTTTGTTTAAGATTGCCAGCATCACTGCGATGCGACAAAAATGCGCCTTTCGTTTGTTGCCGGGCTTGTCGATGTCGATTTCGTTTACGCGCCAACTGCGCCCTCTGTTGCTGTCTTTTATCGTGGTCACCATCACCTTGCTGCTGCTGCAGAGTGTCGGGGTGAGTGTCAGTCTGGGGCGCGTGCTGACCAATAGTCAGCAGGAACACGCGGTAACCGACAAGCTGGCAGACAACATGAGCAACCTGCGTTTTCACGTGGTGCAGATTCAGCAGTTTCTGACCGATGTCAGCGCTACCGGGGATCGTGACGGCTTTGCCGATGCCGCCGAGCATTACCGGGCCGGGGTGCAAAACCTGGACAGCATTGCCACGCTGTCGCCGCCGCTGGGCCACGAACTGGAAACCACCCGCCAGTCGCTGCAGGTGTTTTACCAGGTCGGCCAGCAGATGGCCGAAGCCTACATCGCCGGTGGCCGCGAAGCGGGCAACCAGATCATGAAGGCCAGCGGCAGCGGGTTTGACGACCGCGCGGCGGCGCTGACCCGGGCCCTGGACCAGTTGCAGGATAAAATCGAGATCGACAATGCGCAGGTTGTTGCCGATAGCGAATCCTTGATCATCAACGCACATCGCATTTTGCAGGCCAGTGGCGTGCTGCTGGTGCTGCTGGTCAGCGGTGGCGGGGTGTTGCTGTACCGCCGGGTATTCGGCGCCCTGGGGGGCGAGCCGGTGGAGGCCATGCGCCAGACCCGGCATATTGCCGCCGGGGATTTGAGCCGCAGCCTGGCCGTCCCCAGCGGCAAGCAGGACAGCGTGCTCGGTTCGCTGGCCGACATGCAGGACAAGCTGCGCGGCATCACCGGCCATATCCGCGAGTTGGCCGCACAGATGCACGGCAATGCGCGCTCGCTGACCAGCTCCGCCCATGGGGTGCAGCAGGCATCGCACACGCAGAGCGAAGCCTCGCGTGCCATTGCGGTCTCGGTGGAAGAGGTACTGCAGAGCATCAATCAGCTATCCGAGCAGATCGAGCAGGTCAAGAACGAAGCGTATGCGGCCGATGGCGCCGTGGTGGATTGCGCAGCGCTGATTCATCGCTCTGCCGACGATATCCACGGTATCGCCGAGCATATTGGCACCGCGTCGCAGGCGCTGGAAGGCTTGCGCGAGCAGACCGCCACCATCGCCAACATCACCCAGACCATCCATGAAATTGCCGACCAGACCAATCTGTTGGCATTGAACGCAGCGATCGAGGCGGCGCGTGCCGGCGAGTCCGGCCGCGGTTTTGCCGTGGTGGCGGATGAGGTGCGCAAGCTGGCCGAGCGCACCAGCCAGGCGACGGTGGATATCAGTCGCCAGATCGATGCGCTGGGGCAGGGTATGCTCGGTGTCGTTGGCAGCATGCAGACCAGTGTCAACGTCACCCGCGATGGGGTGGAACAGAGCCGGCTGGCCAGCGAGGCCATCAGCGGTATCCGCGACAACGCCCATCGCATCAGCCGCCATATCGAGGCGGTATCGCTGGCCTTGCACGAGCAGCAGCTGGCGGTGCAGGACATCGCCCAGCGTGCCGAGGTGATCTCGGCGATGACCGAATCCAACCAGAGCAGCGTGGATGCGACCGCCAGCTCTTCGGAGCAGCTGAGCAGCCATGCCGACAGCCTGCACGAGGCGGTGGCGGTGTTCCGGCTGTAGTCGTCGGCGCTACGCCTTGCGGCCAACGTTGGCCGCAACAGAAGCATTCGCCAACGTTGGCTGCAACCGCCATCCACCAGTGTTGGCCGCATAAAAAAAGACCGCCATCCCTCGATTGACGGCGGTCCAAAGGAGCTGGCGGCCAGGGCCGCCTTGCTGTCACAACGGTTTCATCGCCAGGCGGATCTGCTCGATGCCGGCCGGGTCGTCCAGCGTGGTCAGGTCGCCCGGATCGCGGCCTTCCGCCAGCGCCTGGATCGAGCGGCGCAGCACCTTGCCGGAGCGGGTCTTCGGCAGCTGGTTCACAAAGTACACCCGCGCCGGGTTGGCGATCGCCCCCAGCTGCGCCGCTACCTGGGCGATCACTTCTTTTTCCAGTTTGCTGCGGCTGACCGGATCGTCCAGCAGCGCCGGGTTCTTCACCACCGCAAACGCCTTCGGCACCTGGCCTTTCAGGCTGTCTTCCACCCCCACCACCGCCACCTCGGCAATCGCGCTGTGGCTGCTCACCGCTTCTTCGATTTCGCGGGTGCCCAGGCGGTGGCCGGCGACGTTGATCACGTCATCGGTGCGGCCGAGGATGGTGAAGTAGCCGTCGGCGTCCTTGATGCCCCAGTCAAAGCTGGAATACACCAGTTTGTCCGGAAACAGGCTGAAGTAGGTGTCGACGAAGCGTTGGTCCTGCTGCCAGATGGTGCTCATGCAGCCCGGCGGCAGCGGCGGAATCACCCCGATCACGCCCTTCTCGCCGGGGCCGACTTCCTCGCCGGTGGCTTCGTTGAACAGTTTCACGTTGAAGCCGTATACCGGCAGCCCTGGACTGCCGAACTTGATGGCCTTGGGCTCCACGCCGTTGCACAGCGTCAGCATCGGCCAGCCGGTTTCGGTCTGCCAGTAGTTGTCCAGCACCGGAATGTTCAGCTCGCCGGCGATCCAGCTGGCGGTGGGTTCGTCCAGCGGCTCGCCGGCCAGGAATAGCGCGCGCAGGCTGGAGATATCGTATTTGTGCAGCCAGGCCGGATCTTGTTTCTTCAGCACCCGGATGGCGGTGGGGGCGGAGAACATCACGCTGACGCGGTATTTTTCCACCAGCTGCCACCAGATGCCGGCATCGGGGTTGATCGGCAGCCCTTCGTATACCAGGGTGGTCATGCCGGTGAGCAGCGGGCCGTAGACGATGTAGGAGTGGCCGACCACCCAGCCGATGTCGGAAGTGGAGAAGAAGCACTCGCCCGGCTTGCCGCCGTAGATGTATTCCATGCTCGCCGCCAGCGCCACGGCGTAGCCGCCGGTATCGCGCTGCACGCCCTTGGGTTTGCCGGTGGTGCCGGAGGTGTACAGGATGTAGCTGGGGTGGTTGGATTCCACCCATTCTACCTCGGCGCGGTCGTTCAGGTGTTGCTCGCGCAGCGTGTCGTAGTCGAGGTCGCGTCCCGGCTTCATCATCGGCGCTTCCGCCAGGCCGCGATTGACCAGGATCACCTTGCCCGGCGCGGCCTTGCCGGCCAGTGTCAGCGCCTCGTCCACCAGCGGCTTGTACGGAATCAGCTTGCCGCCGCGCAGGCCGGCATCGGCGGTCACCATCACCTTCGGCGTGGCGTCTTCGATGCGGGTGGCCAGGCTGGCCGGGGCAAAGCCGCCGAATACCACCGAGTGGACGGCGCCCAGCCGCACGGTGGCCAGCATGGCGAACACCGCTTCCGGGATCATCGGCATGTAGATCAGCACCCGGTCGCCCTTGCCCACGCCCTGCGCCTGCAGGATGGCGGCGAAGCGCGCCACCTCGGCATGCAGCTCGCGGAAGGTGTAGCCGGTTTCGATGCCGGTCTCGGTGGAGACATAGGCCAGCGCGATCTGCTCCGGCCGCTCGGCCAGGTGGCGATCCACCGCGTTGTAGCACAGGTTGGTCAGCCCGCCGGCAAACCACTGCCGGAATGGCGGTTGCTGGTATGCCAGTACCTGATCGCAGGGTTTGTGCCAGTGGATGCGCCGGGCCTGTTCGCCCCAGAACGCAGCAGGTTGTTCGATGGAATGGCGGTGGAACGCCTGGTAGTTCGGCATGCTGGGGGTCTCCTGTGTCGCTGGCGTACTGGTGACGCTTTTTTATCAAGCGGTTGCTTGTCAGACAAAGTAAAGGCAGGTGCCCAGTGTGGTCAATGCCGCCGTAGCGCACAGCCGCCAGCGGGCCGGCAAAGCGTTGTACAAACCCCGATAAAGCAAGTACTTGGCACGCAGCAGCAGTATTTTTCCTTGCTGCCGGCTGTCGATAAACACTGGCCGGAAGCGGGTGCTTTGCAGTACTCTGCCATGCATAACAACCGCCGCTGTTGCAGGACAAGACCATGGACATCAAGCATTACATGAACGTAGTCGGGCAGGCCGCCCGCAAGGCCAGCCGTGCGCTGGCCCGTGCCGATAGCAATCAGAAGAACAAGGCGCTGCATGCCATCGCCGACGCCATCGAGCGCGAGCTGGAGCGGCTGATTGCGGCCAACATGCAGGACCTGGCCGCCGCCCGCCAGAACGGGCTGGAAGAGGCGCTGATCGACCGCCTGACACTGTCGGAAAAAACCGCACGCGGCATGGCCGAGGGCTTGCGCCAGATCGCCGCGCTGCCGGACCCGGTAGGCGAGATGGACGACTTCACCTACCGCCCGTCCGGCATCCAGCTGGGCAAGATGCGCGTGCCGCTGGGCGTGGTCGGCATCATCTACGAGGCGCGGCCGAACGTGACCGCCGACGCTGCCGGCCTGTGTCTGAAATCCGGCAATGCGGTGATCCTGCGCGGCGGCTCCGAGGCGTTCCACAGCAACCAGGCAATTGCCGCCTGCGTGCACGAGGGCCTGCGCGTGGCCGACCTGCCGCAGCACGCGGTGCAGGTGCTGGAAACCACCGACCGCGCCGCGGTGGGCGAGCTGATCACCATGAGCGAATACGTCGACGTGATCGTGCCGCGCGGCGGCAAGGGCCTGATCGAACGCATCAGCCGCGAGGCGCGGGTACCGGTGATCAAGCACCTGGACGGCAACTGCCACGTCTACATCGACGACACCGCCAACCCGGACAAGGCGTTCAACATCGCGCTGAACGCCAAGACCCACCGCTACGGCACCTGCAACACCATGGAAACCCTGCTGGTGCATACCGCGTTTGCCGAGTTCATCCTGCCAAGGTTGGCCGCGGCGTACTGGGAGAAGGGTGTCGAGCTGCGCGGCTGCGAGCGCACCCGCGGCATCCTCGGCGACAAGGTGCTGGCCGCCACCGAGGCGGACTGGGAAACCGAATACCTGGCACCGATCCTGGCCATCAAGGTGGTGGGGGGCATCGATGATGCCATCGAGCACATCAACCACTATGGCAGCCACCATACCGACGCCATCGTTACCGACGACTATGGCCGCGCGCGCCGCTTCCTGCGCGAGGTGGATTCCGCCAGCGTGATGGTGAACGCCAGCACCCGCTTTGCCGACGGCTTCGAGTACGGGCTGGGCGCCGAGATCGGCATCTCCACCGACAAGATCCACGCCCGTGGCCCGGTCGGCCTGCATGGCCTCACCAGCCAGAAGTGGGTCGTGCTGGGCGACGGCCAGATCCGCAGCTGAGCACGTTTTTCCGCCCGTCATCCACCCCGCCGGCCGGCGGGGTTTTCGCATCCGCCACCCTGGAGGCCGCCCAATGCCGCTGAGCTTGCATGCCACGCCGGATTCCCGTTTCAGCCTGCCGCAGCAGGTGGAGGCGGTGTGCATCAAGCTGGTGGCGCGCCGCGGGCTGGTGGCCGGGCTGTCGGCGCCCAGCGCCGCCATCCTGCTGCACTTTGTGCTGGACGCGGAGGGCGTGCTGCCACAGGTGCCGTTCTGGCCGTGGTTCGCCAGCCTGTGTCTGGCGCTGGGCATCCAGCTGCTGGTGGATGCCTGGGTGCTGGTGCACAAGCCGGATGCGCACATGCTGCAACGTTGGCCGCAGCTCAATGCTGCCAGCCTGGTGCTGGTAGGGCTGGCGTGGGGCAGTGCCGCCTGGTGGCTGCAATCGCCATCGCCACTGTGCACCATGATGTTGTACCTGGTGCTGGCCGGCGTGGGGGCACTGGTGATGATCGTGCAGTCGGCGTTCATGCTGGCGGTGATTGCCTTCGAGCTGGCGCTGCTGCTGCCGGGCATGCTGCACGGCGTCTTCGGGGTTGGCCGCATGGCGCAGTACGTCGGTGTGGCCAGCCTGCTGTATTTCTGTCTGCTGTGCCTGTACGGCTGGGTGGTGCACCGCCAGCTGCGCCATGGGGTGCGTGCCAGCGTGCAGGCCAGCCTGCTCAACGAAGACCTGATGGCGGCCAACGTGCGCGCCTCCAATGCGCTGCAGGCGCTCAAGCGCGAGCATCAGCAGCTGCAGCAGGCGCTGCAGACCATCGAGCGCATGGCCCACGTCGACGAGCTGACCCAGCTGCCCAACCGCCGCGCGGCGATGGCGGAGTTGAAGCGGCTGGTGGATGCCGCGCAGCCGGCGGCGCTGGTGTTACTGGATGTCGATCACTTCAAGCTGGTAAACGACCGCTACGGCCATCATGCCGGCGATGCGGTGCTGTGCGGCGTGGCCGCGCGGCTGCTGGCCTGCCTGCGCCAGGACGATCTGCTGGCGCGCTTCGGCGGCGAGGAATTCGTGGTGATCCTGCCGCATACCGAGCCTGCCGATGCACACAGCCTGGCGCAGCGGCTGTGTGATGCGCTGGCGGTGCAAGCCTTGCCGGTGGAGGGTGCCAGCCTGGCGGTAACCGCGTCGTTCGGCGTTACGCCCTACCATGCCGGCGAGGCGCTGCATGGCTGGCTGGCGCGCGCCGACGAGGCGATGTACCAATCCAAGCACGCCGGGCGCAACCGGGTGACGCTGTTGCCGTGAGGTGTTGGCCGCAGGCCACAGCGCGAGCCTGCTTTTTGCCTTGATCAATATATTTAACACTTTTATTCCGCTTGGCGGAACATTGTGCTTGCCTGCGAAACTGTATCGCGCATAATCGCAGCAAGCGCGGCGCACTTCGCACCGTGAATTTGATCAGGAGTCTGTCTGATGCAGCATCCCGTACCCAGCGCCGAACAAGCGCAGTGGCTCACCGCCAGTGGCGTGCGTGACGTCGAGCTGGCGTTTGCCGATGTCACCGGTTTTGCCCGCGGCAAAACCTTGCCCAGCGGGGCCTTCATCAAAGGGCAACAGCTGCGTATTGCCCGCGCCGTGGCGATCCAGAGCTGTATCGGCGAGTTTCCGGACTACCGCTTCTACGGCGAAAACGACCCGGACGTGCTGTTGCTGCCGGACATGAGCACCTTGCGTCCGGTGCCATGGGCGGACACCCCGCGCGCGCTGGTGCTGTGCGACAACGTGGATCACGACGGCAGCCTCAGCCCGCTGGCGCCGCGCAGCGCGCTCAAGCAGGTACTGGCACGCTATGCCGCCCGTGGCTGGACACCGGTGGTGGCGCCGGAGCTGGAGTTCTACCTGTTTGCGCCGGATGCCGACGCCGATGCGCCGTTCCAGAACCCGGCGTTGCGCGGCGGCCGTCGCGAGCGGGGCTTCGACTCCTTCAGCTTCAGTACCCTCAACGACCACGAAGCCTTCTTCGACGACATTTATCGCGGCTGCGAGCAGCTGGGTATCCACACCGATACCTGGGTGCACGAGATGGGCCCCAGCCAGTTCGAGATCAACCTGATGCACGGTGATGCGCTGGCACTGGCCGACCAGACCTTCCTGTTCAAGACCCTGCTGAAGGAAACCGGCCTGCGTCACGGCCTGCGCGTGGTGTGCATGGCCAAGCCGCTGGCCGGCCAGCCCGGCAGCTCGATGCACATCCACCAGAGCGTGGTGGATGGCAACGGCCGCAATGTGTTCAGCCAGCCGAACGGCGAGGCCAGCCATGCCTTCCAGCACTACATTGCCGGTCTGCAGCGCTACCTGCCGCAACTGATGCCGCTGTACTGCCCCAGCCCCAACTCCTTCCGCCGTTTCGTCAAAGGCCTGGCCGCACCGGTCAATCTCAGCTGGGGTATCGACAACCGCTCGGTGGGGCTGCGCGTGCCGGTGTCCGGCGCGGAGGCGCGCCGGGTGGAAAACCGCCTGCCCGGTTGCGATGCCAACCCGTATCTGGCACTGGCTGCCAGCCTGGGCGCCGGTCTGCTGGGGGTGGAGCAGGAACTGCAGCCGACCGCGGCTGCCGAGGGCAATGTGTTCAACCAGCAGCTGGATGCGCCGGAGCTGCCGGCCACGCTGGAGGCGGCACTGGCCGCAATGCAGCAGGGCGAGGGCTGTCGCCTGCTGTTCGGCGATGCCTTTGCCGCCGCCTACGCCGCGGTGAAGGAAGTGGAGCTGGCCAGCTTCCAGGGCGAAATCAGCGCCTGGGAGCGGCGCTACCTCGCTACCCTGGCGTAAGGCGCCAGCGTTTGCCATCTTGATGGCATGTCAGCCTGCCTGATCCGTATCCGGCAGGCTGTTTTATTTGCTGCTTCTGACCGGCAGTAAAACGCTTCTCCACATGGCAAATGCCTGCCGTTGGCAGGCTGCGCTGCCTGGCAGGCAAGATATAGCAAACTGATATATCTACTAGTTAGCTATCCATATTTTGCAGGGTGCGCAGTCGGCAGATACTGCCAGCATGCAGACACCTATTCCTACCCTGTTCATGCGCGGCGGCACGTCGCGCGGGCCATTCTTCAAGGCAGCCGATCTGCCGGCCGACGAGGCACTGCGCAACCGCGTGCTGTTGGCCGTGATGGGCTCGCCCGACCGTCGCCAGATCGACGGCCTGGGTGGCGCCAACCCGCTCACCAGCAAGGTGGGTATCGTTGACCTGGGTAGCGAACCTGGCATCGACCTGACCTTCCTGTTTGCACAGGTAACGCCGGACAAGGACAGCGTCGACACCACCCCCAACTGCGGCAACATGCTGGCCGCGGTGGTGCCGTTCGCGCTGGAAACCGGCATGCTGCAGCCGCAGGGCGAGACCAGCACCTTCCGCGTGCTGACGCTGAACACCGGCATGGCCTGCGACGTCACCGTCGAGACACCGAACGGCCAGGTGCGCTACGACGGCGGCGCGCGCATCGACGGCGTGCCCGGCAGCTCGGCGCCGATCACCATCAACTTCCTGGATACCGCCGGCTCGGTGTGTGCCGGCCTGCTGCCCACCGGCCAGGTGCGCGACACCGTCAGCGTGGACGGCATCGGCGACATCGACGTCACCTGCATCGACAACGGTATGCCGCTGGTGATGCTGCGCGCCGCCGACGTTGGCCGCAGCGGTTACGAAACCGTGGCCGAGCTGAACGCCGACAGCGAGCTCAAGAGCAAGCTGGAAGCGTTGCGCCTGGTGTGCGGCCAACGTATGGGCCTTGGCGACGTCAGCAAGAAGACCTATCCCAAGATGACGCTGATCGCGTCGCCGCGCGAGCCCGGCGCCAGTCTGAGCACCCGCAGCTTCATCCCGCATGTCTGCCACGACGCCATCGGCGTGCTGGCGGCGGTCACCGTGGCCACCGCCTGCGTGCTGGAAGGATCGATTACCGACGGCATCGCCAGCGTGCCGGCAGGGCAGCGCAAGGTGGTGTCGGTGGAGCACCCCACCGGCGAATTCTCGGTCGAGCTGGAAACCGATGCGGCCAACCCGCAGAACGTTACCCGCGCCGCCCTGCTGCGTACCGCGCGGCTGATCATGCGCGGTGAAGTCATGGTGCCCGTCGCCGTTTGGGACGGGCAGCAGTAAGCCCCCGGACACACACACATCGCCTGCGCGGCGTCGTTGCGAAAAACAGAGAGCGACAACGACCCGCGCCAGCTGCTCCGCCGGGCCAGTACGGCAGTTTCATCCCAGGCGCCACAGAGCGCTTTTACGACAAACAACACAACAACGTTGGAGAGATTCATGTCACAGCAATCCGTTGACGTGCAGGCGTTCATCGACCGGCACCCGTTTTCCCCGTTCCAGTGGTTTGTGTTCGCGCTGTGCTTCTGCATCGTGCTGCTGGACGGTTTCGATACCGCCGCCATCGGCTATGTGGCGCCGTCGCTGCTGAAAGAGTGGGGCATCGCCAAGCCGGCGCTGGGCCCGGTACTCAGCGCCGCGCTGTTTGGCCTGGCCGCCGGTGCGCTGTCTGCCGGCCCGCTGGCCGACCGCTTCGGCCGCAAGAAAGTGCTGGTGAGCTCGGTGTTCGTACTCGGCCTGTTTACCTATCTGTCGTCGCACGCCGACACGCTGCAGCACCTTACCGTGCTGCGCTTCATCACCGGCGTCGGCCTGGGCGCGGCGATGCCCAATGCGGTGACGCTGATGAGCGAATTCTGCCCGACGCCGCGCCGCGCGCTGCTGACCAATGCCATGTTCTGCGGTTTTCCGCTGGGCGCGGCGCTGGGCGGCTTTCTGGCGGCGTGGATGATCCCGCAGTGGGGCTGGCGCAGCGTGTTCGAAGTCGGCGGCATCGTACCGCTGCTGCTGGTGGTGCTGCTGCTGGCGGTGCTGCCGGAATCGGTGCGCTACCTGGTGGCCAAGGGCCAGCCGCGCGAGCGTATCGCCGCCGCGCTGGCACGCATTTCTGCCTCCGCCCGTGACATCCCGGCCTTCCACCAGACCGAGACCCGCCAGGCAGTGGCCGGCAAGAGCGGTCTTGGCGTGGTGCTGTCGCCTGCTTACCGTACCGGCTCGCTGATGCTGTGGCTGGCCTACTTCATGGGTCTGGTGATCTTCTACGGCGTCATCAACTGGATGCCGGTGCTGTTCAAGGAAGGCGGCATCGACCCGAAAGTGGCGATGCAGATTTCCGCGCTGTTCCCGCTGGGTGGCATCGGCGCCGTGTTCTGCGGCTGGCTGATGGACCGCTTCAACGCCGACCGCATCATCGCCATCGGCTTCGTGCTCACCGCGGTATCCATCTACGCCATCGGTCAGGTAGTGGGCAATGTCGGCCTGCTGATGGTGGTGGTGTTTGTCGCCGGCACCATCATGAACACCGCACAGTCGTCGCTGCCGGCGCTGGCCGCCGGTTTCTACCCGACCCAGGGCCGCGCCACCGGCGTGTCGTGGATGCTGGGCATCGGCCGCTTCGGCGGCATTGCCGGCTCCTTCCTGGTGGCCGAACTTGCCCGTCGCCAGCTGGGTTTCGAGCAGGTGTTCCTGGTGCTGGCCATCCCGGGCCTGATCGCCGCCGTGGCGCTGTTCATCAAGCACCGCGCCCACCCGGAGACGGGCGACAAGCCGGCGGTATCCGCCACGCTGGGGCACTAAACCAGCTACACAAGTATTGCGATGCGGGGCCGGCCAGTGGCCGCCCGCGGTAACCGACCCACGCGGTCCCGCCTGTTTCAGGAGTAAAAGCATGATCATCGACATTCACGGCCACTACACCACCGCGCCCAAGGCGCTGGAAGACTGGCGCAAGCGCCAGGTGGACAACCTGGCCACCCCGGCGCTGGGCCCCAAGGTGTCCGAGCTGAAGATCAGCGACGACGAGCTGATCGACACTATCGAAAGCAACCAGCTGCGGCTGATGA
>CAMLGD010000073.1 GCA_946479405.1 uncultured Vogesella sp. | reverse complement strand
ACGCTGTTTGGGCGCAGCCAGAATCCGGTTTGGCAGCTGGCAATTGCAACTGCAAGTTGGCCGCATTGGTGTGTTGATGACTTGCTGGCCGTATGGCGCGAGCCTGTAGTCCGGCTGCAGGCCCGAATCAGCGCGGCTGATTGACTATATTGCCAACCAGGGCCTGGCAATGAGGGATGGATCATGTGGCTACCAGTACTTCTACTGACCTGCTTGCTGCTGCCGGCCTCTGCCTGGGGGGAGAGGATCGTGGCGGCGGCAGATCCATACCCGCCGTTTGTCGATCCGGAAAAGGCCGATCAGGGTATTTCAATGCATATCGTCCGGGCTGCGTATTCAAGCCAGGGCTATGAAGTTGAAATGCGTTTCATGCCCTGGGCAAGGGCAATCAACAGCGTGAGAAAGGGTGAGTTCGATATTCTGCCCAATGCGTGGTGGACGCAGGAACGGACATCATTCCTGCTCTATAGCGACCCCTATCTCAAGAATCAGATCAAGTTCATCAAGCGCAAGGGCGATCCGTTTGAATACCACGGGCTGCTGAGTCTTAGCGGTAAAAAAGTGGGTATCGTCAGGGACTATGGCTACGGGGATGAGTTTCTCGGTGCAACCAATTTCCAGCGGCCCGCGGTATCCAAGCTTATCCAGAATATCAAGAAGCTGGTGCTTGGCCGCATCGACCTGACGCTGGAGGATGAAATCGTCGCTCGTTCAATCATCAGGAATGAAGCCCCGGAACTGCTTCAGCAGATCGAATTCACGCAGAACGCGCTCTCTACGCAGTCTCTGCATGTGACAACCAGCCTGAAGAACCCGCGACATAAAGCCATCATCGAGGCATTCAATAAAGGCTTGCTCACCATCAAGAGCAATGGCACATACGACAAGATTCTTCGGGAAAATGGTCTGGAGTAGGCATTTTCCCGTGCGGCTATCTCGCGGGCCGGCTTTGCAGCTCAAACACGGAAGCGTTCGACCAGGGTCTGCAAATCATCTGCCAGTCGTTCCAGTTGACTGGCGTTGCCGTGCGCTCGTTCCGATACTTCTGCCACGTTGGCGGCGTCCTGGTGAATTTGAATCATGTTGGCATCGATATTGTGTGCAACCTGATTTTGCTGCTCGGCCGCAGCGGCAATGCGTGTATTCATGTCGCGGATACGGTCGACTGCATCTGCAATCTCGCCAAAACTCGCCGTCACCTGTTCGATGCTGCCGACCACCTGATCGGAAGTGGCACGGCTAGACTGCATGGTCGACACGACTTGGCGGGTGTCGCCGATCAGGCGATCCAGCATGTTTTCGATCTCCAGCGTTGACGCGGCGGTGCGTTCCGCCAGTTTGCGTACTTCGTCTGCCACCACGGCAAAACCACGCCCTTGTTCGCCTGCGCGCGCGGCCTCGATCGCGGCATTCAGTGCCAGCAGATTGGTCTGCGCCGCCACTTCCTGAATGGTGGCGAGAATCTGGACGATGTCCTGGCTGTTGCGGTCGAGCTGGGCAATCACGTCGGTGGACTGGCGCAGGTCTTCGCTCAAGAGGCCAACCTGCGTTACCGCGGCGCTGATAAGCACCTCGCCGGTATGTGCCTGCTTGCGCCCGTTGTCGGCGGCGCTGGCCGCCTGGTTGCACGCCTGCGCCACATCGTGGGATGACGATGCCACCTCATGGAACGCGGAGGTGGCCTGTTCGACCGCCAGGCTTTGTCGTTTGGCATTCTGGGCAATGTCATGGGACACAACCGAGGTGCTGGCCGAGACTTGCTTGACCGCCTGTGCCGTGTTTACCACCTGCACCACCAGTGCCCGGATCGACGATACGAACTGATTGAACAGGGCGGCCAGCTCCGCGGTTTCATCATTGCCCTTGACCGGCAGGGTGCGGGTCAGGTCACCTTCACCCTGGGCCATCTCGCGCAAGCTTGCGGACACGCGCTGGATCGGTCTGACAATCATGCGGGCAAATACCAGGCCGGCAAAGCCGAACAGAATCGCCAGCAGCGCGGTTACCGCAAGTACCACGGCCGATACCTTGTTGACCGGTGCATAGACTTCGCTCGCTTCGATCAGACCGATGAAACGCCAGCCCAGTCTGGGGGAGCGGAATACATTGGCCATATATTCCACGCCGTCGATCTTGACGGTGGTGAAATTACTGCTCGAGCCAGCCAGGGCGGCGTATGGCTCACCCAGGCTATCGAGTTTTTTGAAGTTATGACCGGGTTTGGCTGGGTCAACCAGCACATTGCCGCTGTTCTCCACCAGCATCAGATAACCGTGCTGACCAATGCGGATATTCTTCACCACATCGGTAAGTTTTTTCAGCGATACGTCGATCGCCATCACGCCGCCATTGTTGCCCAGCGCGTTGTTATAGCTTTGTACGGTGCTGACGATGACCGCATCGTCAGGTGCCCAGTAGTAAGCGTCGGTCATCACCAGTTTGCCGGGCGAACCCATGGCCTTCTGATACCAGGGGCGTTGGCGCGGATCGTAGTTCGGTGTGGCTTTGCCTTTGGGCCACTGGATATAGCCGCCATTGCTGGTGCCGGTGTAAACATAGGAGTAGGCGGGGTGGCTGCTGCCAAACTGGTCGAACAGTTTGAACACCTCGCTTTCGATGCCACCCTTGGCATCAGGCGTCATGTCACTGCCGTTATCCGCCAGGTAGCTGGAGATGCTGCCATCGGTGGCCTGTAGTGCGGGGTGCCTGGTAAAGAAATTGACGTTTTCACCGATGTCATTGAAGTACTGGGTAAAGGCGGTATCGACTTGGCGAATCTCGCGCGTGCTTGAATCCACAAAGTTGTCCACCGCCTGCTGGCGCAGATTCGAAATTACCAGGGTAGCAATTGCCAGCACCGGTACTGTCGCGATGCTAATAAAGCAGATTGCCAAGCGCGTTTTGATTTTCATCCCATTCCCCGTGTCAGATAAGCACCGCTGTTGATCAGCACAGCAAGTCCCGCAAGATGGCAAGGCAGCCGCCGGCATGCACCTGTCGGGGATGGTCGGTTGGCGGTTGCAACCGGCGCTACGACGTGCTGGTGCCGGCTTAGGGTCAGCCTGTGGCTAGCCAAGCCCGGACGTGCCTTCAGGCGCATCGCCTGTGCGATGCTGCCCGGTAGCCGGATTCGCCGCCCGACCACCGCCCGTTGCGAGGGGGCACGGCGGTTGTGGCCGTTGTTTGCTGTTGCGAGGGCTTGATTGTGTGGCAGTTGGCGCTGCCGATGAGGCTTCCCTGTTGCCGCTTTGTGCTGAATAGCGACATACCGGCAAAGAAATCCATGTTTTGGGTATTACTCTTGCCGTGACTAACTCGTCACGGCCGCAAAGGGCAGCAAGGTGCCGGGCGGTGGGCGCGGTAAGGGGGCTAGGCGCGCCCGGCCATTGGTTTGCAGTTGGTGGCCGTCATGTGCCAACGTTGCCCGTGTTGCGGCCAACGTTGGCCGCAAACTAGCTGGCCGGGTGGCGTTCCTGCAGGGCGTGGAAGGCCGGCAGGAACTCCGGGGTGACGTAGGGTTTGAGTAGTGCCAGCACCTGGCGCACGCCACGATGGCCGGAGGCCTCGGTGATTGGCGCTTTGGGGCGCGCGGTTTGCTCGAAGGCGAACCAGAACTTCACTACAAGCCAGATATTCACCGACACCGGTGCGATGTCGTCCAGCGACATGCGCAGCAGCCCCAGGCGGATGAACTCGCGGAAATGGCCTTCCAGAATGTCGGTCAGCTCGCTATGCACGAACTGCTGATAATCGGTCTGCAGCTGCGGATTGCGCGCCATCAGCCCCGGCAAGTCGTAAAACATGAAGCGGAAGCGCCACATCGCCTCAAAGGCTGTTTCCAGGTAGTTCACCAGGTCGGCCACTTCCATGCTGCGATGCTGCGGCACGGCCAGGCGTTCGGTGATGAAGCGGCGGTACAGCTGGAAAATCTGGTGGACGATCTCTTCCTTGTTGCGGAAGTGGTAGTACAGGTTGCCCGGACTGATGCCCAGGTGTGCGGCGATGTGGTTGGTGGTGATGCTGCGCTCGCCGTGCTCGTTGAACAGCACCAGGCTTTCCTCAACGATGCGGTCGTAAGTCTTGATCCGGGGCTTGGACATGGTCAGGGCGTATCGGCGTGAGTGTCGGGGTGGGGCGCGTCGGCTTCCGGGAAGCAGGCAAACAGGAAGCGGTGTAGGATAGCCTGCTCCACGCGCTGGCGTTCTCGCGGCGGCACCGCGTAGCGCAGGATGGCGCGGTATTCCTTTTCGCTGGCCGGCTGCAGCGAGATGCGCGGCGTTACCGACGGCGTATCCAGCAGCAGCTTGCTTTCCAGCATCGCCATATGGGCACGGGCGCCTTCCAGGTATGGCGCGCACACCTCGTCGGCGATGTCCTGCAACACCCGTTCCGCCTTGGCTGGCTTCAGGCTGTACGGCAGCGGGATGGTGAGGATGTGCATCACGTAATCGCCGGTGAAGTTCTCGCGCGCCACCGGTTGGGTGAGCAGCATGCTGTTGGGGAAGCTCAGCATGCGGCCGGTGATCTGGTGCGCGTCGTGGCGCGGGCCAATTTCCAGCACGGTGGTGGACAGCATGGTGATGTCCATCACCCGCCCGCGCAGGGTGCCGATCTCGATGATGTCGCCCAGTTGGTAGGTGTTACCCAGCGAGCGCACCAGGCCGCCGCCCAGACACATCAGCAGCTCCTTGGTGGCCACCACCAGCGCGGCGGCGAACGCCACCATCGACAGCGCGATGGTTTGCAGTTCGCGCGCCCAGATCACCACCATGCCGGCCAGGCCGATGATGATCATGGCGTTGCGCAGGTTTACCGTCCAGCGGCGGCGCGTTTCCACCGGTACCCGCGGGTTGGCCGCAATGGTGCGCACGATGCTGCTGTGTACCAGCAGCAGCACCACGATCAGCACGCCGGTGCGGGCGATGTCGGTACCGTATTCGTGCAGCAGTTCGGCAAACCAGGCGGGCATCGGCACTCCTGTCATCAGTCGTTGAGTTTCACCGCGTGTTCGCGGGTTTCGTGGAACACGATGTCCGGCCAGCGTTCCTGCGTCAGTGCCAGGTTAACGCGGTTGGGCGCCAGGTAGGCCAGGTTGCCGCCGGCGTCGGTGGCAATGTTCATTACCAGTGCATCGGTAAAGTCGGACAGCTTCTTGCGATCCTCGCAGCTGAACCAGCGTGCCGACCAGATGTTGCAGGACTCGAACACCGCATCCACGCCGTATTCTGCGGCCAACCTTGAGGCCACCACTTCAAACTGCAGCACGCCCACCGCACCCAGGATCAGGTCGCCGCCGCTGTGCGGCTTGAATACCTGCACTGCGCCTTCCTCGCCCAGCTGTTGCAGACCTTTCTGCAGCTGTTTGAGTTTCAGCGGGTTCTTGATGCGTACGCTGCGGAACAGTTCCGGTGCAAAGAACGGAATGCCGGTAAACGCCAGTTCTTCGCCCTCGGAGAAGCTGTCGCCGATCTGGATGTTGCCGTGGTTGGGAATGCCGATGATGTCGCCGGCAAACGCTTCTTCCACGATCTCGCGGTCGTGCGACATGAAGGTCACTACCGAGCTGGCGGCGATGTCACGATTCAGGCGCAGGTGCTTCATCTTCATGCCGCGCTCGAAGCGGCCGGAGCACACGCGCAGGAAGGCGATGCGGTCGCGGTGTTTCGGGTCCATGTTGGCCTGGATCTTGAACACGAAACCGGAGAACTTTTCTTCTGTCGGGTCTACTTCGCGCAGGGTGGCATCGCGAAGCTGCGGCGCCGGTGCCCAGTTGATCAGCGCGTCGAGGATTTCGCGCACGCCGAAGTTGTTGATGGCAGAGCCGAAGAACACCGGGGTCAGTTCGCCGGCCTGGAATTCTTCCAGGTTCCATTCGTTGGAGGCGCCTTTTACCAGCTCGATCTCCATGCGCAGCTGTTCCATTTCCAGCGGGAACAGCTCATCCAGGCGCGGATTGTCGATGCCCTTGATGATCTCGATGTCGGTGATCAGCTTCTCGCTACCGGCTTCGAACAGGATCACTTCGTCCGACAGCAGGCTGTACACGCCGCGGAAGGATTTGCCCATGCCGATCGGCCAGGTGATCGGTGCGCAGCGGATTTTCAGGATGCTTTCGACTTCGTCCAGCAGCTCCAGCGAATCGCGCACTTCACGGTCATACTTGTTCATGAAGGTAACGATGGGGGTGTTGCGCAGGCGGCAGACATTGAGCAGCTTGATGGTCTGCTCTTCCACGCCCTTGGCGGCGTCGATCACCATCAGCGCGCTATCCACCGCAGTCAGCACGCGGTAGGTATCTTCGGAGAAGTCCTGGTGACCCGGGGTGTCCAGCAGGTTGACGGTGTGGTCGCGGTAGTCGAACTGCATCACCGATGACGCTACCGAGATGCCGCGCTGCTTTTCGATTTCCATCCAGTCGGAGGTGGCGAACTTGCCGCCTTTCTTGCCTTTCACCGTGCCGGCCATCTGGATGGCGCCGGAGAACAGCAGTAGTTTTTCGGTCAGCGTGGTCTTACCGGCGTCAGGGTGGGAGATGATGGCGAAGGTGCGACGTTGCGCAACTTCGGCGGCAATACGGGTCAGTTCGGCGGACATGGCTCGGGTCGGGTAAAAAATGCGGGAAAAACAGCGGATTGTACTTGAGTTTGCTCGCGGCGTAGAGGGGCGCCGCCTTGTTGTCGCCATGCGTCATGCCGTTGTCGCTGTCATGCGGCCAACCTTGATGCCGGCAGGGTCGGCATTTGCCGTTCGCCGCGCTACAATTGCTGCTTTGCCGCAACGGAGATCAGCCGATGTTTACCGGTATCGTGCAGGGAATGGCGCCAGTGGTGGCCATCGAGGAAAGACCGGGGTTTCGCACCCACCAGGTAGCCTTGCCCGCCGAGCTGTTGCCCGGCTTGCAGATCGGCGCCTCGGTGGCGCACAACGGCTGCTGTCTGACGGTGACGCGCATCGATGGCAATGTGGTGGCGTTCGACCTGATGGCCGAGACGCTGCGCCTGACCAATCTGGGGGCGCTACAAGTGGGCGACAGTGTCAACGTGGAGCGCGCCGCGCGCTTTGGCGACGACATCGGCGGCCATGCCATGTCCGGGCATATCATGACTACCGCAGTGGTGACCGAGGTGATCATCACCCCGGACAATCGCACGGTGTGGTTCCGTCTGCCGGCAGAACTCAGCAAATATGTGCTGAAAAAGGGCTATATCGGCATTGATGGCTGCAGTCTGACCATTGGCGACGTGCAGGGTGATGCTTTCTGCGTACACCTGATTTCGGAGACGCTGCAACGCACCCTGATGGGGGTGCGCCAGGCCGGCGATGTGGTGAATATCGAGATCGATCCGCAGACGCAGGCGATTGTCGATACCGTAGAGCGCGTGTTGGCCGCACGGACAGGGCAGTGACACAGTGACGCTGTTTGTCGAGATTCCGGATTCGGCGCGCGGGCTGGTGCAGGAAAACGCGTGGCAGCAACATTGCCGCGAACAACAGCAGCCGTTCGTCGCCGTGCGCATCACCGGCATGGGGCATGCCGATGTGTGCTGGGATCACATTACCTATAACCCACTGCTGGATCAGGCACTGTTCGCCATTAGCCGGCCGGCGGTGGAAAGCATTTTTCGGCGCTATGCCGGCAGTCGTTCCGGCTGTTTCATTGAAGACGGCATGGTGATTTTTAGCCGGCTGGAGCTGAACCGGGCCCGGCTGGCCGCCGCCGATCTCTATCATCTAGTGCACCAGACCGTGAACCAACAAACGGACAAAGAGGGCAACACAATGACTATCTCCCCGATCCAGGACATCATCGCCGACATCAAGGCCGGCAAGATGGTTGTGCTGATGGATGCCGAAGACCGCGAGAACGAAGGCGACCTGGTGATGGCCGCCGAGCACGTCACCCCGGAAGCGATCAACTTCATGGCCAAGCATGGCCGCGGCCTGATCTGTCTTACCCTGACTGAAGAGCGCTGCAAGCAGCTCAACCTGCCGATGATGGCCACCAACAACGGCACCAGCTTCGGCACCAACTTCACCGTGTCGATCGAGGCGGCCGAAGGCGTTACCACTGGCATCTCCGCCGCCGACCGTGCGCATACCACGCTGGTGGCGGTGGCGCGCGATGCGCGCCCGACCGACATCGTGCAGCCGGGGCATGTGTTCCCGCTGAAGGCGCAAAAGGGCGGCGTGCTGGTGCGTGCCGGCCATACCGAGGCCGGTTGTGATCTGTCGCGTCTGGCCGGGCTGGAGCCAGCATCGGTGATCTGCGAAATCATGAACGACGACGGCACCATGGCGCGCCTGCCGGAGCTGCTGGAATTCGCGCAGCTGCATGGCCTGAAGGTGGGTACCATCGCCGACCTGATTCACCATCGCAGCCGTACCGAATGCTTTGTGGAAGAGGTGGGTCAACGTCCGGTGGATACCCCGTTCGGCACCTTCCGCCTGCATGTATTCCAGGACGTGCTGACTCGTGCCACCCATCTGGCCCTGGTAAGTGGTCAGCCGGATGCCGAGCGCGAGACGCTGGTGCGCGTGCACGAGCCACTGTCGGTGATGGATATTCTGGATCCGATGGTTGGTCAGCACAGTTGGACCGTGCCGGGTGCGCTGGAGGAAATCGCCGAGCTGGGTTGCGGCGTGGTGATCCTGTTGCATCGCCCGGAATCCGGTACCGACCTGCTGGCGCGTGCACTGCCGGAAAAGGCGGATAGCACTGTACGTGCGCGCTGGGATAGCAAGACCTTCGGTATCGGCGCGCAAATGCTGCGTGCGCTGGGCGTGGGCAAGATGAAGCTGATGGCGTCGCCGGTGAACCTGCCGTCGATGGCTGGCTTTGGGCTGGAAGTGACCGGCTTTGCACAGCCGGAACACGTGCACATCGATTTGGATTAGAATAGGCCCCTTTTGTGATTGGTTTTTGCCGCGAGGAGCTGCCGCATGCTGGATCAGGTCAACACTATCGCCCCCGATGTTTTTGGTAAGGGTCTGAAAATCGGCGTGGTTATGGGGCGTTTCAACGAAAACGTCTGCCATGGCCTGCGTGATGCCTGCCTGGCCGAGTTGGTTAACCTGGGCGTGGCAGCCAGCGACATCACCCTGGCTACCGTACCGGGGGCTCTGGAAGCACCGCTGGTGCTGCAAACCATGGCAAAATCCGGCCGTTTCGATGCGCTGATCGCACTGGGCGCGGTGATTCGCGGCGAGACCTATCACTTCGAGCTGGTATCCAATGAATCCGGCGCGGGCATTACCCGCGTCGGCCTGGATTTCAACATTCCGATTGCCAACGCCATCCTCACCACCGAAACCGACGAGCAAGCTGAAGTGCGCATGACGGTAAAAGGGCGTGAAGCAGCGCAGGTGGCGATCGAAATGGTCAATCTGCACAAAGCCCTGCGCGCCTGATAACGCCGCGCCCGCTCTTTACCGAAGGAATTGCCGTAATGAAAACCGCCCGTCGCCGTGCCCGTGAATATGCCGTCCAGGGTATTTACGAATGGCAGCTGAATGCCGACCGTCCGGCTTCGCTGATCGAGAAGCACTTGCGCGAAAACGATTATTTCCCGAAAGCCGATGAGGCCCTGTTTCGCGAGATCCTGTTCGGTGTGCTGAATGATTCTGCACATCTGTCCAAGCTGCTGGTGCCGTTCTACGATCGCGATGCCGCCGAAGTCAGCCCGGTGGAGCGCGCCATCATGCTGATGGCAGCGTTCGAGTTGACAGCCCATCCGCAGACCCCGTGCCCGGTGATCATCAACGAGGCCATCGAGATCGCCAAGACGTTCGGTGGTACCGACGGCCACAAGTTCGTCAACGGCGTGCTGGACAAGTTGGCCGCAGAAGTGCGTGCCGATGAAGTACAAGCCATCCGTAATCGTCGCCAGGGTGCCTAAGCGCGCGTTGTCGTCGTATCGCACTACCCGCCACCTGCAGTAAGGTTTGCAGCATGGCAGCACAAGGCCCGGCAACGCCGGGCCTTGTCATATGCGGCGTTTGCCGACCCCGCGTAATACGAAGCCAGGATGTGTACGCCGTCCGCCTCGCCCAGCAGGGCGTAGTCCACTTCGCTCGATAGTTTGAGGTACCGATGAACGAGTTCGATCTGATTCACCGCTATTTCACCCACAGCACGCCCGGTGCGGTGCTGGGTGTGGGGGATGACGCGGCTATCCTGCGGCCAACGTCCGGGCATGATCTACATGTCTCTGCCGACATGCTGGTGTCCGGCCGCCATTTTTTTGCCGATGTCGATCCGGAAGCACTTGGCCACAAAGCGCTGGCAGTCAATCTGTCCGACATGGCGGCCATGGGTGCCACGCCACGCTGGGCCTTGCTGGCGCTGGCCTTGCCGCAGTTGGACGAGGCCTGGGTGGCGGCCTTTGCACGCGGCTTTTTCATGCTGGCCGCCGAGCACGGTGTCAGCGTGGTAGGGGGTGATACCACCCGCGGTCCGTTGACGCTGTCGGTCACCATCATGGGGGAAACCCCGCAAGGGCAGGCGCTGCGTCGTGATAGCGCGCGGGCCGGTGACGATATCTGGGTATCCGGTCAGCTGGGGTTGGCCGCTGCCGCGCTGCAGCAGCGGCTGGGCAAGTTGCCGGGTATTGCGCTGCCGGCAGATTGCCTGCAGCAACTGGAACGGCCGCAGCCGCGAGTAGCGCTGGGCAAGCGATTGCTGGGTATTGCCCATGCCGCACTGGATGTGTCCGACGGTTTTGCCGCCGACTTGAGCCATATTCTGGCGCGCTCGCACTGCGGGGCCGAGGTGTGGCTGGATGCGTTGCCGACTCACCCGGCGTTGCAGCCATTGCGCCCCCAGTTGTTGCCCTGCATCGCTGCTGGTGGTGACGATTACGAGCTGTGCTTTACCGCGGCACCGGAACGTGCGACAGCAGTGGAGGCGGCCGCGGCCGCGGCTGGCGTCATGGTCAGCAAGGTTGGCCGCATCAGTACCGTGCCGGGCCTGCGCCTACTGGCTGGTGACGGTAGTGCAGTGCAGCTGGAAAGGTTGGGTTATGACCACTTTGCCTAAACCGGATCGACGTTTTCTGCTGGCTAGCCCAGCGCATTTTCTGGCGCTGGGTTTCGGCAGCGGACTGATTACGCCGGCACCGGGTACATGGGGCACGCTGGTGGCATTGCCGCTGGCCTGGGGGCTGCTGCAACTGGGTTTGGGGGGCATCTGGCTGGCACTGCTGGTGCTGCCACTGTTTGTTATTGGCGTGTATGTGTGCGGCGTCACCGGCCGGGCGCTGGGGGTGGCCGACAGTGGCCATATTGTGTGGGACGAAATCGTCGCCATGCTGCTGGTGCTGGCATTTGTGCCGGCAACACTGACAGCATGGTTGGCCGCATTCATTGCCTTCCGTTGTTTCGACATTATCAAGCCGTGGCCTATTCGCTGGCTGGATGCGCAGGTGCATGGCGGTTTTGGCGTGATGCTGGACGACATCGTAGCGGGCATCTTTGCCACAGTTGTATTGAAACTGCTGGCTTTTTTATGAAATAGTCATTGTTTTGCCGCTTTTGACTGCGTAGCATGTGGCAAAAATTCGAGCGGCAATGGCTATGCAGTTTCATGTGGACGATGGCTTGATCGCAAGCCTGGAGCAGGCAGAACAGTGCTGGCTGGTGCTGGATGCGCATGGTGTCGTTCGCCATCGCAACCCGCCGGCCAGTTTGCTTTTGGGCGAGCTATTGCCGGTGGGGCAGCCTTTGCCGGCGCTACTGTCCGGTCCGCTGTTGCGGGACTGGTGCGCTCCACTCGATCTGGCGCAGTTGCAGCTGGCTGAGCTGACACTGGGGGTGCAGTTGCAGCCGACCGTCGGTGGCCAGCAACTGTGCCGGGTGCTCGACTTGGCGCCGGTATTGCAGCAGGAGCGTGAGCGGCGCCAGCGCGAGCAGTATCTGTCTGTGTTGTCGGCACTTTCCAGTCTGGCGGAAAAAAACCGCGTACGGCGGCTGGACCAGGCGTTGGCACAGGCGGCCGAGGCCCTGGGTATGCAAATGGGACTGGTGCTGCGCCGCAATGGCGGGCACCTGGAGGTGATTGCCCATAGCGCGCCACAACTGCTCAGCCATGGCATGACGCTGCCGCAGGAGTTGGCCTATTGCGAGCAGGCCGTGAGCAGTGAGGGACTACTGGCTTTGCACGACGTGCTGGAGAGTACCTTGGCGCATAGTGGCTGTTATCAGCAAACCGGTATCCGTAGCTATATCGGAGTGCCGCTGGAGGTGGACGGGCAGTGCTACGGTACGCTGGCGTTCTGTGCCATGCCGCCGCATGCTCCATTTACCGAGGCTGATGCGCAGTTTGTACGCCATCTGGCGCGCTGGACCGGGGCGGTGCTGGAGCGCAAGTTGGCCGCAGACGAGCTGTCGCTGTCCTATCGCATCCTGGAAGAACAGTTGGACTGGCTGCGACTGGCAGGGCAGGTGGCGCGGCTGGGGCACTGGAGTTATTCGCCACGCAGCGGCTGGGTGACGCTGTCGGCCGAGGCCTGCGCGCTGCTTGAGCTGCCACGGCAGCATTTGCCACTGAGCGAGGTGGAGCGGCGCATGGTGGTGGAAGACCGTCAGCGCTGGCGCAAGGCCTTTGCCAGCTGCCTGTACGAAAGCGGTGAGTTGCAACAGGAAGTGCGGTTGCGACAGCAGGAGGACCGTGTCAGCTGGCTATCGCTGCGCGCGCAACTGGTGGAGCGGGACGATGGTCCGTTGCTGTTCGGCGTGTTGATGGATGTAACCGAGGCCAAGGAGTCGCAACAGCTGATTCTGTATCAGGCTTCGCACGACGGTCTGACCGGCTGCGTCAATCGCGTGCTGCTGTTCGACCGGTTGACACAGGAAATCCGGCGCGCTGAACGCCTGCAGCAGTCGTTCAGCCTGTTGTTTATCGATCTGGATCACTTCAAGCAGGTCAACGACCATTATGGTCATGATGCCGGTGACAAGGTGCTGATGGCGATTGCCGACCGCTTGCAGCGAATGCTGCGCAGCTCGGATACCGTGGCCCGGGTCGGGGGCGACGAATTCGTACTGCTGCTACCCGGTCTGGCGCCGGGGCGCAATCTGTTGCGTTTGCAGCAGGAGGTATTGGCGCAGATTGAACGCCCGGTACGTGACGGTCGCCATCATTATCGGGTGTCCGCCAGTATCGGCGTGGCCAGCTACCCGCAGGATGGGCGTGACGCTGGCGCCTTGCTGCGCTTTGCCGATGGTCGCATGTACCAGGAGAAAAGGCCGGCGGTACGGCAGGGTTAACGGCGCCCTTTGACAGGTTGGCCGCAGCGCATAAAAAAACGCCGCAGATCACTGCGGCGTTTGTCGTTGGAGCCGGGTCGCTTACACCTTTACGGTGTCGGCGATGTCCTGGTAATCCTTGATCTGGTCGAAGCTCAGGTACTTGTAAACCTCGGCCCCCTTCTCGTTGATGATGCCGATGTTGGCCTTGTACTCTTCCACGGTCGGAATCTTGCCCAGCTTGGAGCAGATGGCGGCCAGTTCAGCAGAGCCCAGGAACACATTGGTGTTCTTGCCCAGACGATTCGGGAAGTTACGGGTGGAGGTGGACATCACGGTCGCGCCTTCACGTACCTGTGCCTGGTTACCCATACACAGCGAGCAGCCCGGCATTTCGGTACGTGCACCCGCCATGCCGAACACGCCGTAATGGCCTTCGTCGGTCAGTTGCTGCGCATCCATCTTGGTTGGCGGGGCCAGCCACAGTTTTACCGGCAGGTCGCGCTTGCCTTCCAGCAGCTTGGAAGCGGCACGGAAGTGACCGATGTTGGTCATGCAGGAACCGATGAATACTTCGTCGATCTTGGTGCCAGCCACTTCGGACATGAACTTCACGTCGTCCGGGTCGTTCGGGCAGGCCACGATCGGCTCTTTCACGTCGGCCAGATCGATTTCGATCACGGCGGCGTACTCGGCGTCGGCATCGGCCTGCAGCAGTTCGCCATTGGCGATCCACTCTTCCATCTTCTTGATGCGGCGTTCCAGTGTACGGGCATCGGCGTAGCCGTCGGCGATCATGGTCTTCATCAGCGTGATGTTGGAGCGCATGTACTCGGCGATCGGAGCCTTGTTCAGATGCACGGTGCAACCGGCGGCAGAACGTTCGGCGGAGGCATCAGACAGCTCGAATGCCTGTTCCACTTTCAGGTCCGGCAGGCCTTCGATTTCCAGCACGCGCCCGGAGAAGATGTTTTTCTTGCCGGCCTTGGCCACGGTCAGCAGGCCTTGCTTGATGGCGTACAGCGGAATGGCGTTCACCAGATCGCGCAGGGTAACGCCCGGCTGCAGTTCGCCCTTGAAGCGCACCAATACCGATTCCGGCATGTCCAGCGGCATTACGCCGGTGGCGGCGGCAAATGCAACCAGACCGGAGCCGGCCGGGAAGGAGATGCCGATCGGGAAGCGGGTGTGCGAGTCGCCGCCGGTGCCAACGGTATCCGGCAGCAGCAGACGGTTCAGCCAGCTGTGGATCACGCCATCGCCCGGGCGCAGCGCTACACCACCACGGTTGCTGATGAAGGCCGGCAGCTCTTTGTGCATCTTCACGTCTACCGGCTTCGGGTAGGCGGCGGTGTGGCAGAAGGACTGCATCACCAGGTCGGCGGAGAAGCCGAGGC
>CAMLGD010000072.1 GCA_946479405.1 uncultured Vogesella sp. | reverse complement strand
GCCATCGCCAAGCGGCTGGCCAATATCTATGACAGCCCGGTGATTCACGACCGGCTGAAGTTCTACGAAGAAAAAGAAGCGCAGCTGGTGCAGCCGCGCGAGGCGATCAACCGCATCCCGCACTACTGCTCCGGCTGTCCGCACAACACCAGCACCAAGGTGCCGGAAGGCAGCCGCGCGGTGGCCGGTATCGGCTGCCACTACATGGCGCACTGGATCGAGGGCGACAGCACCAAGACCTTCACCCAGATGGGCGGCGAAGGCATCACCTGGCTGGGCCAGGCGCCGTTCACCAGCACCAAGCACATCTTCACCAACCTCGGTGACGGCACCTACTTCCACTCCGGCCTGCTGGCGATCCGCGCCGCGGTGGCTGGCAAGGTCAACATCACCTACAAGATTCTGTACAACGACGCGGTGGCGATGACCGGCGGCCAACATGTGGATGGCTACCTGGATGTGCCGATGATTACCCGCCAGGTGGCGGCCGAAGGGGTTGGCCGCATCGTGATCACCAGTGACGATCCGGACAAGTACCGCACCGCGCACGGCCTGAAGGAAGGCCTGGCACCGGGGGTGGAAGTGTTCCACCGCCGCGAGCTGGACCGCATCCAGAAAGAACTGCGCGAGCTGGAAGGCGTCACCATCCTGATCCACGATCAGACCTGTGCCGCCGAGAAGCGCCGCCGCCGCAAGCGTGGCGAATTCCCCGACCCGGATCGCCGCGTGTTCATCAATGAGCGCGTGTGCGAAGGTTGCGGCGACTGCAGCAAGAAATCCGGTTGCCTGTCGGTACTGCCGGTGGAAACCGCACTGGGCCGCAAGCGCAAGATCGACCAGAGCAGCTGCAACAAGGACTTCAGCTGTGTGGAAGGCTTCTGCCCCAGCTTCGTGTCGGTGTCCGGCGCCAAGCTGAAGAAATCCGGCAGCGGCAAGAGCAGCCTGGACAGCATGGGCACGCTGCCGATGCCGCAGCTGCCGGCCTCGCATGAGCCGTACGGCATCATGGTTACCGGCATCGGCGGCACCGGCGTGGTCACCATCGGCCAGGTGCTGGGCATGGCCGCCCACCTCGACAACAAGGGCGTGACGGTGCTGGACATGGCCGGCCTGGCGCAGAAAGGCGGCTCGGTGTGGTCGCACGTGCGCATCGCCGACAGCCAGCAGCAGCTGCACGCGGTGCGTATCGCCGCCGGCGACGCCAACCTGATCCTGGGTTGCGACCTGGTGGTGACTGCCGCCGAGGAAGCCGTGGCCAAGATGCGCGAAGGCTTCAGCCACGTAGTGGTGAACAGCTACGAATCGCCGACCAGCGCCTTCCTGAAAAACCCGGATGCACGCTTCCCGGCCAAGGCGATGAAGGATGCCATCATCGAATCGGTGGGTGCGGCCAACTATGCCGAGGTCAACGCCACCCGTATCGCCACCGCGCTGTCCGGCGATGCCATTGCCGCCAATATGTTCATGCTCGGCTATGCCTGGCAGCAGGGTCTGGTGCCGGTATCGCTGGAAGCCATCATGCACGCCATCGAGCTGAACGGCGCGGCGGTGAAGTTCAACCAGGATGCCTTCACCTGGGGCCGCCACGCTGCGCATGACCTGCTCAAGGTAGAGACGCTGGTATCGCCGTCGGCGGTAGTGCAATTCGTTCCACGTGAAACCGTGGACGGCGTGCTGCATCACCGTAGCAAGGAGCTGGTGGCCTACCAGAACGACAAGCTGGCCGCCCGTTACAAGGCGCTGGTGGCAAAAGTGCAGGCGGCGGAAGAACAGGCCAAGCCGGGCAGCAGCGCGCTGGCACTGGCGGTGGCAAAGAACTACTACCACCTGCTGGCCTACAAGGACGAGTACGAAGTGGCGCGCCTGTACAGCGATGGCGAGTTCCAGCGCGAGCTGGCGGCGCAGTTCGACGGCGAGCTGAAGTTGACCTTCCACTTCGGCGCCAGCTGGATGACCGGCCATCAGCCGAAGAAGATCAACCTCGGCTCGTGGGCGCTGAAGGCGATGGGCGTGATCGCCCGCTGCAAGGGCCTGCGTGGCACTGCGCTGGACCCGTTCGGCTACCAGGCCGACCGCAAACTGGAGCGTGAGCTGATCGGCGAGTTCGAGACGCTGGTGGCCGAGCTGAGCGGCAAGCTGACCGCGGCCAACCTGGCTACCGCCACCGAGATGATCAAGCAGTACGAAATCGTGCGCGGCTTCGGCCATGTCAAGGACGCCGGGCTGAAGGTAGCGCGGCAGAAACTGGGCGAACTGCGTAAAGCGTTCGAGGCGTCGCCGACTACCCGCAAGGGCGCGGCAGCGTAACGGGCATTGTTTGAGGGTGTTGAGCGGGCCATCTGGCCCGCTTTTTTTATGGCTGGCAGCGCCGTATGGTGCGGTGTCCGGCGGTGCCGCCGCCGATGTGGCAGGCCGGGCGGCGACTAACTGCGGCAAGAGTGTGCTGGATCAAGGTTTTGGCATATATATCGTTCTACGATATATTTAAGCAGCGGCTGTGGCTGGCTGCCAGACCATGGAGGGGACACATCATGACACCACGCATTCGCTTGCTGGCCGCTGCCGATTACCGCCAGCGCGCCGACAATGTTTTTCTGGTTACCGCCAGCTGGCCGGTGGGCTTGCCACGGCGCAGCATCACCCGTGCGCACTGGTTGCCGCGGCTGGCGCCGGCGGAGGGACTGATGACCTGGCTGCAACGCGACGTTGGCCGCTGGTCTTACTTCTGCGACAGCTACTGGGCGGATCTGGCCGCCAACCCGGCGCGCTGGCAGCCGCTGCTGCAGGCGGCACAGCAATACGACGAGCTGGTGTTGCTGCACGATACCTCGGCCGACGACCCCAACCCGGCACAGGCACTGGCCGAGTTCCTGGAAGCGCGGCTGGCGGCGCAGCAATGGCGCGCGGATGGCGGCACACTGGCCTCGCCGGTGTGCTACGCCGACTACGTCGAGCATAGTGGCGAAGTGTGATACGGTGGCGCTCTTTGCCTACCGCACTGCACCATGACCCAGCCTGCCCCGCTCAGCAAGGATGATTTCCAGCGACTCGCCGACTTCCGCTACCGCCTGCGCCGCTTCCTGCGCTTCAGCGAAGAAATGGCGCAAGAGCATGGCCTGACGCCGCAGCAATACCAGGTGTTGCTGCAACTGCGTGGCTACCCCGGCCGCGACTGGGCGACGGTGGCGGAGCTGGCGGAGCGGCTGCAGACCCAGCACCACAGCGTGGTGGGGCTGGTCAGCCGCTGCGAAGCGCTGGGCCTGGTGCAGCGTACGCCGGGGCGCGACGACAAGCGCTGCGTGGAAGTCAGCCTGCTGCCGCACGGCGAGCAGCTGGTGGAAGAAATGGCGCGCGCACACCGCGACGAGCTGGTTGCGCTGCGGCAGCTGGGCGGTTTCGCCTCGCTGGAAATGCTGCTGCTGGCCACGCCGGACAGCGACCCGGCGATCTGAAAGCTGCGGCCAACGTTGGCCGCAGCGTGGCGGTTTTGCGGACAGAGGTGCCGCCCGGTCGGGCGGCATGCTGGGCCGCGATGGAGGCGTGTACCGTCCGGCGCCGCGCTTGTGCTGACGCCGTCCGGTGTGGCACTCAGCCGGGAAACAGACTCAGGCGGCGGGCATCGTCCACCGCCTTTTCCATATTGTGGCTCTCGTCCTGCCACACCCATACCTTGTGCAGCGGATCGAACGCCTCTACCAGCCACAGCCCGCCCTGATTGTCCTGCGCCACCAGGCGCGCCCGCGTCGGGCGCTGGTAGTTGAACATCACGGCTTCACTGGTGGCGGCGGGTTTGGGCTTGGCAAAGTGGGCGAACATGGCAATCTCCTGCGCAGTATTGCCATGTTGCATTGCAAAAGGTGTGCCTGCGTCAATGCTGCTGGCAAGCCATCCGGTGGCCTGGCACGGTGCAGGCATGCGTCGTGGCGAGGCAGCACGCACCGGCTTGGCGCGCTGACCTTGCTTTTGTATCGCGCCACGATATATTTACAGTACCACCTGCCGTTTGCCGGGCCTCTGCCCAGGGAGTACTGCCATGACCCCGCTTACCCCGTTCCGCATGTTGTTGTCGTCACACCACGGTTGGGATGAACTGTCGCACAGCCACCCGGACATCGTGCACAGCTTTCTGCGGGTGGTGCTGCCCGCCTCCACCCTGGCCGCCGCCATGCTGCTGTATGCCGGCCATGTCAACGGTCACGTCTACGCGGCGGATCTGTCGCTGCTGAACTGGGACGTGATGGTGGCGCTGTTCTGGGTGGCCTGCTGGGGCAGCGTACACCTGATGGCCGGCTTCATCCGCATGGCGGTGCATGCCGCGGCCCGCCCGGCCTATGCCGACTGCTACCGGCTGGCCGCACTGGCTGCGCTGCCGATCTGGCTGTCGTCGCTGACCCTGCTGCTGCCGTGGCCGCTGTTCAACGTCGCCATCGGTGTGCTGGGGCTGCTGGCTTCCGGTCTGCTGCTGTATCACGGTCTGGACGCGCTGTTCGAGCACGATGATTCGGTGCGTACCGAAGCGCTGGCCTACACCGTGTTCAGCGTCGGTGCGCTGGTGTGGAGCGTGCTGGTGGCGCTGATCCTGCTGCCGCTGCTGTAACTGTCAGCGGCATAGCCGCCGCGCCAGCGGTTCGGCCAGCAGCAGCACGCCAACCAGCCGGCACAGCTGGAAGGCGATGATGGTCGGCACGTCCAGCCCCATTGCCTTGGCGGTCAGGCACATTTCGGTAATGCCACCCGGCGCCAGCGCCAGGATGGTCTGCGCCGGATGCAGCCCGCTACCCCAGGCCAGCAGGATCGCGCCGGCCACTGCCAGCAGCAGCAACAGCAACAGGCTGAGCAGAAACGCGCGCATGAAGGCCGGTGCGGCCAACAGTTCATCGCGGTTCACCCGCGCCCCCAGCGCAATGCCGATCAGCAGCTGTGCCAGTTCCACCCAGCCCGGCGGCAGGTGGCCAGCCAGTATCCCACTGCTGGCCAGCAGCAGGCTGACCGCCAGCGGGCCGATGAACCACGGGTTCGGCAGCTGGCGGCGCGCCAGCAACCAGCCGGCCAGTACGGCCGGCAGCAGCCAGGGCAGTGCCGCGCTGGCCAGTAGCGGCAGTTTGCCGCCGCTGGCATCGCCGACATGGCCAAACAGCGCAAACGCTCCCGGAAACAGCAACACCACCAGCAGCACGCGCAGGCTCTGTCCCAGCACGATCCACTCGCTTCTGGCGCCACGGCGTGCGCCGATGGCGGTCATTTCCGAGGCTCCGCCGGGCAGTGCCACCAGCCAGGCGGTAAGCGGGTCCAGTGTCGGCAGCAAGCGGCGCATCAGCCGCATCGACAGCCACGCCAGCCCCAGCGCGAACGCCACCGCCAGCAGGATCCACGGCGCCAGTTGCAGCGTGCGTTGCAGTGCCTGCGGGCTGAAGGTCAGCCCCAGCGCCACACCGACGATGGCCTGCCCCAGCTCGCGGCTGTGGCGGATGCTGTTCAGGTCGGCGCGCAGCAGCTTGCCGGCCATCACCGCCAGCAAGGGGCCGAGCAGCCACGGCAGCGGGCCGCCGGCGAGCTGCCAAAAAAAGACGCCAGCAAGACTGATCAACAGTGTGCTGGCGTATGAGAAGTACAACATCGCTTGTACCGGGAGTACTCGGTTCTGGTGCGGCGCTACTGCGCCGCACCGTCAAAGGTTGGCCGCAACGGGCTAGCTGGCTTCCAGCAGGCGCTGGCGACGCTTCAGCAGCGGCGGCACCACCAGGATGGCCACGGTGATCAGCAGGATGGCCAGCGAGATCGGATGCGTCAGGAACACCGTCAGGTCGCCCTGGTGGATGGACATGGCGCGACGGAAGTGTTTCTCCGCCATCGGTCCGACGATCAGCCCTACCACCAGCGGCACCACCGGGAAGTCGTAGCGGCGCATCAGGAAACCGACCACGCCGACGATGTACAGCAGCATCAGGTCGAACCAGCTCTGGCGCAGCGCATAGGCACCCATGGTGGCCAGCAGCACGATGCCACCGTACAGCAGCGGGCGCGGCACTTTCAGGAACTGCACCCACAGCCCCACCAGCGGCAGGTTCAGCACCAGCAGCATCACGTTGCCGATGTACAGCGAGGCGATCAGGCCCCACACCAGCTCCGGGTTGGTATCGAACAGCAGCGGGCCGGGCACGATGTTGTACTGCTGGAACGCAGACAACATGATGGCGGCGGTGGCCGAGGTCGGAATGCCCAAGGTCAGCAGCGGTACCAGCGTGCCGGTAACGGCGGCGTTGTTGGCCGCTTCCGGGCCGGCCACGCCTTCGATGGCGCCCTTGCCGAATTCCTTCTGCGCTTCCGGGCTGGCCAGCTTGCGCTCGGCCGAATAGGACAGGAAGGTCGGCATCTCGGTGCCGCCAGCCGGCAGGGTGCCGAACGGGAAGCCGATCAGCGTGCCGCGCAGCCACGGTTTCCACGAACGGCGCCAGTCGGACTTGTTCATCCAGAAGCTGCCGCTCATGGTTTCCAGCCCGGCTTTCATCTTGTTCTCGTAGGTGGCGGTGTACAGCGTCTCGCCGATGGCGAACAGGCCCATGGCAATCACCACGATGTCGATGCCGTCGATCAGCGGCAGCAGGCCGAAGGTGAAGCGGCTCTGGCCGGATTGCGGCTCGATGCCGATCAGGCCGATAGCCAGGCCCAGCAGCAGCGCGATGGCGCCCTTCAGCGGCGAGTTGCCCAGCACCGCCGACACCGCGGCAAAGGTCAGCATCATCAGCGAGAAGGTTTCCACCGGCCCCAGTTGCAGCGCGAAGCCGGCGATCACCGGTGCCAGCAGCGACAGCAGGATGGTGGAGATGGTGCCGGCGAAGAACGAGCCGATGGCGGCGGTGGACAGCGCCGGGCCGGCGCGGCCGGCCTTGGCCATCTTGTTGCCTTCCAGCGCCGAGACGATGGAGCCGGCTTCACCCGGGGTGTTGAGCAGGATGGAGGTGGTGGAGCCGCCGAACATCGCGCCGTAATACACCCCGGCCAGCATGATCAGCGCACCGGTTGGGTCTACGCTTTGCGTCACCGGCAGCAGCAGCGCCACGGTCACCGCCGGGCCGATGCCCGGCAGCACGCCGATGGCGGTGCCCAGGGTACAGCCGATCAGCGCCCACAGCAGGTTGGCCGGTGTCAGCGCGGTGGCAAAGCCCAGACTGAACAGGGCATTCAAGGATTCCATTTACAGTACTCCTCCCGGCATCAGGGCGGGCAGGTTCAGCCCCAGCCACTTGAACAGGTGAAACAGGCCGAGGGCCAGTGCGAACGACAGCACCAGGTCCAGCGCCGGGCGGCGGGTTTCCAGTGCGCGGCAGATGCCGAAGCACAGCAGGGTGCCAGCCAGGGTGAAGCCGATCATGCCGATCAGCGCCATGTGCGCGATCAGGGTGCCGCTGGCAATGGCGAACATGCGCCAGTCGGCCTCGCCGCGTTGTTCCGCTTCTTCCGCTTCCAGTTGTTCCGCATCGTCTTCCCCGTCGATGATCACGGTATCCGGCCCGTTACGGTGGCGACGCTGCATCAGCAACGCGCCACCAGCAACGATCAGACCGGTAACGATCAGGGTGGGGAAGAAGCGCGGACCGATGCCGGCATAGCCGGAATCATTCGGGATATCACCGATCTGCCAGGCCATGAACAGGCCCAGCATGATCACCCCGATGGCGAGCCACTGCTCGCCGGATACGCGCTTGATCATGGTTTAGTTACCCAGCTTCAGTTTCTTCACGGTCACGGCGGTGCGCTTCACGTCTTCGTCCAGGAAGGTCTTGAAGCTATCGCCGGTCTGCAGCATGTCCAGCCATTCCATCTTCTCGGCCTTGGCTTTCCAGGTCGGCGACTTCACTGCGCCTTCCACCGCCTTGATCAGCGCTGCCTTCTGGGCGGCGTTGATGCCGGGAGCGCCGAACACGCCGCGCCAGTTGTACACCACCACGTCGGTGCCCTGCTCACGCAGCGTCGGTACCGGAATGTCCGGGTTGCGGGTGGCGGCGGAGATGCCCAGCGCGCGCACCTTGCCGGCCTTGATCAGGTCGGCCAGTTCGCCGTAGCCGCTGATGTAGGCGGAGATCTGGTTACCCAGAATGGCGGCCTTGCCCTCGCCACCGCCGGCGAACGGGATGTAGTTCAGCTTGTCCGGATCGACGCCGGCTTTTTCCGACATCAGGCTGGCCATGATGTGGTCGATGCCGCCGGCGGAGCCGCCGCCGATGCTGACGCTACCCGGGTTGGCCTTGTAGGCGGCCATCAGGTCCTTGATCGATTTCAGCGGCGAGGCAGTCGGCACCACAATGACGTTGAACTCACCCATCAGGCGGGCAATCGGCGTCACCATGCCGAAGTTCACCGGCGACTTGTTGGTTTCCAGCGCGCCCACGGTCACGGCACCGGCCACCAGCAGCGCGTTGGGGTTGCCCTTCTCGTTGTTGACGAACTGCGCCATGCCGATGGCACCACCGGCGCCGGCCTTGTTCTCTACCACCACGCTCTTGGCGTAGCCGCTGGCCTGCAGCGCTTCGCCCATGGTGCGGGCCACGGTGTCAAAGCCGCCGCCCGGGTTGGCCGGGGCCATGATCTTGAATTGGTCTACTTGTGCATGGGCGGCAAACGGGGCCAGGGCTACCAGGCAGGATGCAATCAGCGCTTTCAGTTTCATGTGTCTCTCCTGTGATACTGCGAGTGTTGCGGTTGTGTTTGCCCTCTATCGGGGCGGTATTGCAGCCGGTATTCGGTACCGGTCTGCGAATCTCTGTTACGGCTGCAGCGCGGCGGGCAGCTGCTCGCGCCAGCGCTTCAAAAACAGACTGCGCTTGGCGCTGTCCAGGTACACCAGCAGGCCGCTGCCGACCTGGATCGGCCGCAGCTTGGCGGCCTCGCGCGTCAGATCGATATTGCCCAGCCGGCGCGGCAGGTCGTCGCGGATCGGCGGCAGGCCGCTGCCTTGCGCCAGTACCTGCTGCCCTTCGCGCGACAGCACGAAATCCATCCACAGCCGCGCCGCCGCCGGGTGCGTTGCCGCCTTGTGGATCAGCTGCAGGCGGCTGACCACCAGCGTGTAATCCTGCGGCAGTACCCAGCCCACTTGCGGGTGCTGGCGGGCAAAGCTCCACGCATACGGCCCCAGCACGTTGTAGGCGATGTCGGCCTCGTCGCGCTGCAGGCGCTTGAGCAGGGTCAGGCTGTTGCCTTCCTGGTAGCGCATGCTGTGTCCCAGCACCGCCGCCAGATCCCAGAACTCCGGGTTGTGCCGCGAGTCCTGGCTGAAAAAAAAGTAGCCGGCGCCCGAGCTCTCCACGTCGTAGCTGGCCACCCGCCAGTTGCCGGCGCGCAGTACCCGGCGTAGTGCGGTGTGGCTGTCCGGCATGTCGCGCTCGGCAATGCGCTGGCGGTTGTAGGCCAGCACGATCGGTTCGAAGGTGGTGCCGTATACTTCGTCGCGCCACGAGGCCCAGCTGGGCAGCGCCGCTTTTTGCGGCGAGCTGTAGCGCAGCGCCAGACCCTCGTTCACCAGCTTGATCTGCAGATCCATCGCCGAACTCCACAGCACGTCGCCGTGCTGGGTTCCGGAGATGGCGCGGCGGTAAATATCGGCGCCGGACAGATCGCGGTACTCCACCTGCAGGTAGGGATAGCGCTGCTGGAAGGCCTTCAACAGCGGCGCTACCTGTTCCCGGTCGGTGGTGGAATCCACCACCAGCCGGCTTTCGCGGCGCGCGGTTTCTTCCAGCGCACTGCGCGGTGCGTCACCGGCCAGCGCCGGGCTGGCGGCCAACAGCAACAGCAGTACGCGTAAACTGTTCATGCTTTTTTCCTTCTGCTTGGGGCTAGTCTGGCAAGGCAAGCTTTCATTTCCCTTTCATTGCCTGAATGTTGCACTGCACAGGTGCAAGAATGCCGCACAGCTGTGGTGCGCCGGGCAGCAGGCAGCGACCCGGGTGATACGATAAAAAAAGCGCACCTCCGCCAGCGGCCCCACAAGCAGGCTGCGGCATCGGCTGTGCGCCACCACACAACAACAAGAGACCGAGACCATGAGACTGTTGCTGGTCGAAGACAACCCCGACATCGCCTTGTGGCTGCAAAAGGCGTTGTCGGCATCCGGCCATGCGGTGGATGTCGCCGCCGATGGCGTGCAGGCCGATCAACTGCTGAGCTACGAGCCGTACGCGCTGGTGATCCTGGACATCGGCCTGCCGCGCATGGATGGCTTTGAAGTGCTCAAGCGCCTGCGCCGGCGCGGCAACAAGGTGCCGGTACTGGTGCTGACCGCGCAGACCGGCGTGGACGCGCGCGTGCACGGCCTGGATCTGGGCGCCGACGACTACCTGGGCAAGCCGTTCGAGCTGGCCGAGCTGGAGGCGCGGGTGCGCGCGCTGCTGCGCCGCTCGCAGGGCAAGGAAGACGGCGCGCTGCAGTGCGGCGAGCTGAGCTTCGAACCGGCCAGCAAGCGCTACAGCGTGCGCGGCCAACCTTTGGCGCTGACACCGCGCGAAATGGCGGTACTGGAAGTGCTGCTCTACCGCCAGGGCAAGCCGGTGAGCAAGGAGGCGCTGGCCGAGCAGGTGGTGCGGCTGGATCAGGATCTGAGTCCGGACGCGATGGAAATCTACGTGCACCGCCTGCGCAAGAAACTGGCCGACAGCGGCGTGGTGATCCTCACCCTGCGCGGGCTGGGCTATATGCTGGACGTGGCCAAATGAAGCGCTCGCTGCGCCGCGAACTGGTGCAGTGGGTGGTGATCCCGCTGCTGCCGCTGGCCGCCGCCACCGCCTGGCTGGCGCAGGACAACGCGCGCGAGGCGGCCAATGCCGCGTTCGACCGCACCTTGCAGGCGTCGGCGCGCAGCATCGCCGAACGCATCACGCTGCAGAATGGCGAGCTGGTGGTGGACTTGCCGGTGGCGGCGCTGGAGATGTTCGACCCACACTTCCAGGACCGGGTGTTCTACCGCATCGGCTTTGCCGGCGGCTCCACCATCACCGGCGATGCCGAGCTGCCACTGCCGCCGCAGCTGCCGGCTGCCGGCGAGGTGCGCTTCTACGATGCCGGCTTCCGCGACGAGGCGATCCGCAGCGTGGTGCTGGCGCTGCCGCTGTATTACGGCGGCGGCCAGCGCCTGCTGCTGGTACAGGTGGGCGAAACCACCCTCTCCCGCCAGGCGCTGGCGCGACGGCTGTTCCGCGAGCTGCTGGTGCAGCAATGGCTGATCGGTGCGGTGGCGGCGCTGCTGGTAGCGGTGGGCATCAACCGCGCATTGCGGCCGTTGCAGCGGGTGCGCAGCATTCTGCGCGAACGCGCCGGCGACCCGTCGCTACAGCTGGATGTCGGCAGCGTGCAGCGCGAGCTGCAGCCGCTGGTGACTGCGCTCAACACCGCGCTGTCCGAGCTGGAGCAGCAGCTGGCGGTGCAGAAGCGCTTTATTGCCGATGCCGCCCACCAGCTGCGCACGCCGCTGACGCTGCTGAAAACCCAGGCTGAAGTGACGCTGCGCATGGACGATCCGGCCGAACAGCGTGCTGGTCTGGCCTCGCTGGTGCGCGCCACCGATCAGGTGATCCGGCTGGCCAACCAGCTGCTGGCGTTGTCGCGCGCCGAACCGGGGCCGAACCGGCAGGATACCCGCGAGCTGGATCTGGCCGAGCTGGCGCGCACGGTGACCCTGGATTTCGTCACCGTGGCGCTGGGCAAGGCACTGGACCTGGGCTATGAGGGCGACGAACATGCGCCGCTGTGCGGCCAACCTTTGCTGCTGCGCGAGATGCTGTCCAATCTGGTGGACAACGCGGTGCGCTACACCCCGCCGGGCGGCGAAATCACCGTGTCGGCGTATGCCCGTGGCGACGAGGTGGAGCTGTACGTGACCGACAGCGGCCCGGGCATCCCGCTGGAAGAACGTGCGCTGGTGTTCGAGCGCTTCTATCGCGGCCAGCAGGCCGGCGGCGATGGCTGCGGCCTGGGGCTGGCCATTGTGCGCGAGATCGTGCGCGGCCACGGCGGCCACATCCGGCTGGAAAGCGGCAGCGTCGGCGGCCTGCGCATCGTGATTACCCTGCCGCGCCAGCGCCTGGCAGCCATCGCGCCCGCACACTGACATCGCGCCAAAGGTTGGCCGCGGCCAACTACACGCGGATCACTTCGTTTTTCAGCGCGTACAGGATGGCCACTACCTCGTTGCAGCTGCCATCGTCCACGCCGTGTTTGCGCAGCGCTGCCACGATGTCGTCCATCACCGCCAGGTATTCCTGCTCGCTGATATTCATGCCCTGGTGCGCGCTGCGCATGTCCTTGCCCTGGTAGCTTTGCGGCCCGCCGCTGCCCATGCAGAAAAACTGGAACGCCATTTCTTTCAGATGCGACAGATCCTTGACGTGGCGGAAGCGCACATTCACCACCGGATTGTGCAGATGGTTGGCGACCACATCGTCAACGATGCGGCGGATGCCGTCGGCGGCGCCGAGGCGTTCATACAGGCTGGACATGGCAGGCTCCCGATCAAGATGCATGCCGCAGGCAGCGGCCATCGGGTCGTCGAGGTGCGGCAAAGACACCCGGCCCGGCGGAGGCCGGGCCAGCTAGTCTTTACCTTAGTCCGTGCTGGCGGGCTGTCAATCCGCTGCTGGCACGGCGGCGCGCTGGTGGCCATCCGTCAGCAAAAACGCCACCGCAAGCGGTGGCGTGGTCGGGGCAAGGTTGGCCGCTTAGCGTGCGTCCACCACGATGCTCTTGCTGAACACCTTCTCGCAGTACTTGCACTTCATCTTGGTGTCGTGCTCGGTGACGCGCACGCGGAAGTGGCTCTTTACCGGCTCCACGTGCGACACGCAGTTGGAGTTGGGGCAGGCAAAGATGCCGGTGACTTCGTCCGGAATCGCCAGCTTCTGCTTGCGTACCACTTCGAAGTCCTCGATCACGCTGACGGTGCACTTGGGCGCCAGCAGCGCCAGCTCGTTGGCCTGCTCCTCGCTCAGCACCAGGTTTTCCACCTTGATCAGGTCCTTGCTGCCCATATGGCCGCTGGACAGGTTCAGGCCGACGGTGACGCGTTCGCCGTACTCGGTAAGCTTGAACAGGTGCAGGATGCGCAGGCCCATGCCGGCCGGTACGTGGTCGATCACGGTGCCGTTCTTCAGTGCCTCGACATTACGGGCGTAGACTTTTTCGCTCATCGTTTTTCCTTTCACACCGTTTCGTTCAGTACCAGCGACAGCAGTGCCTGGCGTGCGAACACGCCGTTTTTCGCCTGCTCGAAGTAGTAGGCGTGCGGGGTGCTGTCGACATCGGGGGTGATCTCGTCCACGCGCGGCAGCGGGTGCAGGATCTTCATGTTCGGGCGCGCATGGCGCAGCATGTCGGCGCGCAGTACGAACTGGCCCTGGATCTTCTTGTACTCGGCCTCGTCGAAGCGCTCGCGCTGTACGCGGGTCATGTACAGGATGTCGATGTGCGGGATCACTTCCTCGATGGTGGCGGCGATGGTGTAGCTGATGCCGCGCTCGTCCAGCTCCTCGCACAGGTAGTCCGGCATCGCCAGCGATTCCGGGCCGACGAAGTAGAACTTGGCGCCGAACAGCGACAGCGCCTGCGCCAGCGAGTGCACGGTGCGGCCGTACTTCAGGTCGCCGATGAAGGCCACGGTGAGATTGTCCAGCCGGCCCTGGGTTTCGCGCAGGGTGAACAGGTCCAGCAGCGTCTGCGACGGGTGCTGGTTGGCGCCGTCGCCGCCGTTGATGATCGGTACGGCGGAGAACTCGCTGGCCACGCGCGCGGCGCCTTCCTTCGGGTGGCGCATCACGATGGCGTCGGTGTAGCTGCTGATGATGCGCACGGTGTCGGCCAGCGTTTCACCCTTCTTGGTGGAGGTGCTGGCGGCGTCGGAAAAGCCGATCACGTTGCCGCCCAGGCGCTGTACCGCGGTTTCGAACGACAGGCGGGTGCGGGTGGACGGTTCGAAGAAGCAGGTGGCGATCAGGCGGTCCTGCAGCAGGTCGGCACGCGGGCTGGCTTTCAGGCGCGCGGCGGTTTCCACCACCAGTTCCAGTTCTTCGCGGCTGAAGTCCGGAATGGAAATGATGTGCTTGCGGTAAAGCGGATTGGCCATGGGATATCGCTCCGGCAATGATGAAACTTAAAAAAAAGCTCCTGAACGGGTCAGGAGCTTTTTTCACAAAAACGGCAAGGCCAGGCCACGCCTCGGCCACGCTTGGCAACAGCAGCGGCGGACGCGGTGCAGGTGCACGCTTCGGGCTGGTGGCTGGTGGCGGTCATGGATGGTCTCGCGAACAAAACCGCGGGATTATACGAAATTCGCCCGCCGCGCGGTAGGGCCGTGGCCATGCTGGCGGCGAAGGTTGGCCGCAAAAAAAACGCCACCTGACGGTGGCGTTGTATCAGGTGGCCGCTGTTGCCGGCTGCCGCTTACAGCCGGAAGTTGCCCACCAGGCGTTCCAGGTTGGCGGCCAGCTCGCGCAGCTGTTCCACTTCGCTGCGCACTTCGCTGGCGATGTGGCTGTTGCTCTGCGCCATGCTGCTGATGCGTTCCACGTTCTGCGCGATCTCGGTGGCGGCGCTGGACTGCTCGCGGGTGGAGGCGGCGATGTCGCCGATGCCCAGTACCAGCTCGCTGCTCTTGTCGCGCACCTGCTGCAT
>CAMLGD010000071.1 GCA_946479405.1 uncultured Vogesella sp. | reverse complement strand
GGCCGCCATGCACTACAGTACAAGCACCGGAGTGGTGAATCGCACCGCTCCGGTGCTTTTTATTCTGCATTGCAGCAAAAAAGCCTTGTCCCACCTTCTAGCCGCAAGTACAGTCCGCCATGACACATAGCAACAAAGGAAAGCGTCAATTGAAGCGAGCCGTCTATGCCGGGAGTTTTGACCCGGTAACCAACGGGCATCTGTGGATGATCCGCGAAGCCGTCGAACTGTTCGACGAGCTGGTGGTTGCCATTGGCGTCAATCCGGAAAAACGCTGCAGCTTCTCGGTGGACGAGCGGCTGGACATGCTGCGCGCGGTGACGCGCGGCTTTTCCAAGCTCAAGGTGGAGGTGTTCGAGAACCAGTTTCTGGTCAACTACGCGCAGAGCATCGACGCCAACTACATCATTCGCGGCATCCGCACCGCCAGCGATTACGAGTACGAGCGCACCATGCGCTATATCAACTCCGACCTGCACGCCGACATCACCACCATCTTCCTGCTGCCGCCGCGCGAATACGCCGAGGTGTCCTCCACCATGGTGAAGGGCCTGATGGGGCCGCAGGGCTGGGAGCAGATGATCCGCCACTACGTGCCGGAGCCGGTGTACCGCAAACTGGTAAACTACTACCAGCAGCAGGTGCAGCAGCTGGATTGAGCAAGACCACCCCGCGGCCAACGTTGGCCGCAAACCGAATACACCACGCGCCGGAGACTCTCCGGCGCGTCGCATTTCCGAGGTAAAACATGGTAGACGTATCCGCCTTTGTTGGCCGTCTCTCCAAGAACTACAAGCACTACGCCAAGTGGGCGCGCCGCAGCGGGCTGGACGCCTGGCGCGTGTACGACCGCGATGTGCCGCAGTTTCCGCTGATCATCGACCTGTACGGCGAGCGTATCCACCTGCAGGAATACGATACCGGCTGGCAGATCGGCGACGACGAGTACGCCGAATGGATGGCTGCGGTGCAGCAGGCCATCTGCGCTGTCACCGGCGTAGCGCCGGACGCCATCTCGCTGAAGGCGCGCCGCCGGCAGAAGGGCGACAGCCAGTACGAAAAGACCGGCCGCGAGGGCGAAGACTTCGTGGTGGCAGAGCAGGGGCTGCGCTTCTGGGTCAACCTGGACGCCTACCTGGACACCGGCCTGTTCCTTGACCACCGCAACACCCGCAAGCGGGTGCGCGACGAAGCCGCCGGCAAGCGTTTTCTCAACCTGTTTGCCTACACCGGCAGCTTTACCGTGTATGCCGCCGCCGGCGGCGCGGTCAGCAGCGAGACGGTGGACCTGTCCAACACCTACCAGGCGTGGAGCCGCCGCAATTTCGAGCTCAACGGCCTGGATCTGGCCAAGCATCAGCTGATCCGCGACGACGTGTTCCAGTATCTGGAAGACGCTGCCTTTGCCGGCAAGCAGTTCGACCTGATCGTGATGGACCCGCCCAGCTTCTCCAACAGCAAGAAGATGCAGGACGAGCTGGACGTGCAGCGCGACCACGTCAAACTGGTGGATGGCGCCATGCGCCTGTTGGCACCGGACGGGGTGCTGTACTTCTCCAACAACCTACGCAGCTTCGAACTCAGTCCGCTGCTGGTGCAGGATTACGCCGTGCGCGACATCAGCAAGCAATCGGTGCCGGAGGATTTCCGCAACCACAAGATTCACCAGTGCTGGCGTATCACGCATCGCCCCGGCTGAGAGCGGTCGATAGCGGACGGCAATCAGGCATGTCGTGAAATTTAATCGCTGCGGCGGCTTGCGTTTTGCCGGCAGCGTGCCAATTGTTCAGGACAGCAAGGCATGCCACTGATGGCCGGCCGTACAGAAAGGAAACCGCATGTCTTACGTGAACATCACCGCCGATAACTTCAACGATTACGCCGAAGGCGAGGGCATCCTGGTGCTGGATTTCTGGGCCGACTGGTGCGGCCCGTGCAAGATGTTCGGCCCGATCTTCGAGGCCGCGGCCGACAAGCACCCGGACATCGTGTTCGGCAAGATCGACACCGAGGCCGAGCAGGAGCTGGCCGCGCACTTCCAGATCCGCTCCATCCCCACGCTGATGGCGCTACGTGACGGCATCGTGGTGTTCCATCAGGCCGGCGCCATGATGGCTGGCCAGTTCGAGCAGCTGATCCAGGCAGTGCGTGAGCTGGACATGGACAAGGTGCGCGCAGACATCGACAGCCAGCAGCAGTAAACCGCCGCACTGCCGCGCCAACGCAACTTGTTGCTGCGGCGCTGGTCTGTATACCTGTTGGCCGCACCGTTCGCGTTGCGGCCAACGTTCATTGTTACTGCTTGCTAGCGGAGTGTTCATGATGCCTAAGCTGCTATCCGTCCTGCTGCTGTTGCCGGCCGTGGCCAGTGCCAGCTGTCCGCCGTTGCTGGATCATCGTATTCCGGGGCTGACAGGCGGCACCATCGACATGTGCGCCTACCAGGGCAAGGCGCTGGTGGTGGTGAATACCGCCAGCCAGTGCGGTTTTACCCCGCAGTTCAAGGGCCTGCAGTCGCTGTGGCAGAACTACCGCGACAAGGGGCTGGTGGTGGTGGGCTTTCCCAGCGACGATTTCTTCCAGGAGCTGGACAAGGACAAGGCCGTCGCTAGCTTCTGCCAGGTGAACTATGGCGTTACCTTCCCGATGGCCAGCCGTGTGCATGTGCGTGGCGATGCCGCCCATCCCTTGTACCAGGCGCTGAGCAAGGCCAGCGGTGATGCGCCGAAGTGGAATTTCTACAAATACGTGATTGCGGCGGACGGCAAGACCATTACCGCCTTCAGCCCGTTGACCAAGCCGGATTCGCCCACCTTCATCAAAGCGGTGGAAGCGGCACTGCCGACACCGTAAGCCGACGGCTGGCACGTGCATCGTCATTTGCCAGCCGCCTATCGCCTTCATTACCATCGCATTTTCGCCGCCGCTGCGGCCAACCTGCCTGATCTCACGACCCGCCACCATCCCATGTTCAAGCGCCTGATTACCCTGGCCAGCGCCATGCTGCTGGCCGCCTGTGCCTCGTATCCACCGCCCGGCGGCAGCAGCGCCAGCAGCCCGGTGCGCTACCAGCCGGCCCGTTTTGCCGATCTGCCCGGCTGGGATGCGCCGCTGGCCGGCGAAAGCCTGGCGACGCTGCGCACCAGTTGCCGCAGCCTGCAGGGTAAACCGCAGTGGCAGGGCGCCTGCAGTGCGGCGGCCGCCGTCGATGCGGCCAACCCGCAGGCGGTGCGCGCGTTCTACGAGCAGCGCTTCATGCCGTGGCAGCTCAGCGAGTCCGGCAAGGACAGCGGCCTGATTACCGGCTACTACGAGCCGCTGCTGGCCGGCAGCCGCAGCAAGTCGGCGCAGACGCCGTACCCGGTGTATGGCGTGCCGGCCGATATGTTCGTGCTGGACATCAGCGCCGAGCAGCGTGCCCAGCCGCAACTGGTGGCACGGCGCGGCACCGGTAACCGCCTGCAGCTGGTGGCCGGCAAAAGCGTGGCCGGGCCGGGCGAAATCCAGATCACGCTGGCCGATTTCATCACCGACAGCCGCACCCGCGCGCTGAAGGGCCGTATCGACGGCAACCGTCTGCTGCCGTATTACACCCGCGCCGAGATCGACGCCGGCAAGGGCGTGGCCGGCATGCCGGTACTGGCCTGGGCCGAGGACGAGACCGAGCTGTTCTTCCTGCAGGTGCAGGGCTCCGGCCGCATCCAGCTGGAAGACGGCAGCTTCATCCGCGTCGGCTATGCCGACCAGAACGGCCACGGCTACAAATCCATCGGCCGCTGGCTGGTGGATCAGGGCCAGATGCGTCTGGAGGACGTGTCGATGCAGAGCATCAAGGCCTGGATTGCGGCCAACCCGCAGCGCCGTGCCGAACTGTTTGCCGCCAACCCCAGCTACGTGTTCTTCAAACAGCTGGCGGCCAATGACAGCGGCCCGCTGGGCGCCATGGGCGTGCCGCTGACCGGCGGCTACAGCGTGGCGGTCGATCCGCGCTACATCCCGCTGGGTTCGCCACTGTACCTGGCTACCACCTGGCCGCTGGACGGTACGCCGCAGCCGTTGAACCGCCTGGTGCACGCGCAGGACACCGGTGGCGCCATCCGTGGCGGCGTGCGTGCCGACTTTTTCTTCGGCTTTGGCGCCGAGGCCGGCATGTACGCCGGTCGCATGAAACAGAACGGTAAACTGTGGCTGCTGCTGCCCAAGGGCATGACCCCGGCGGCCAACCCCTGAGCGCCGCCTGAGGCGGCAAGGATTTCCATGCACTCGCTTACCCGTTCCCACGTTGGCCGCAGCCTATTGCTGCTGACGGTTGCCGCTGCCTTGGCGGCCTGCGGCTCATCAACTTCGTCCGATGGCCAGGCGGCCAGCGCCGCCGCCGCGGCCCAGCCGGTGCGGCAGCTGTCCGCCGCCGATGTGCTACAGACCTCGGTGGCGCCGGTGGCCAGCCTGCTACCGTTTACCGCCACCCTCAATGCCTTGCAGTCGGCCGAGGTGGCGGCGCAGGTGGATGGCACCGTGCAGCAGGTGCTGGTGCGCGAGGGCGAGCAGGTGACGCGCGGGCAACTACTGGCGCGTATCGACAGCGAAGCACTGCAGCAGCAGCTCAACGAGCAGCAGGCGCAGCTGGCCAATGACGAGGCGCGGCTGAAGCTGGCGCGGCTGAAGCTGGACAAGCAGCGCGAACTGCTGCAGCAGGGCTTCATCTCCAAGCTGGCGTTCGATGAAACCGAAAGCGATTACCAGGTACGTGCCGGCGAGTTGGCCGCACGCCGCAGCCAGCTGGCGCGTGCCCACAAGAGCCTGAGCGAGAGCGAGGTGCGCGCGCCGATGGCCGGCACCGTGTACGCCCGGCTGACCCAGCCGGGGGAGCAGGCCGCGCGCAACCAGAAGCTGTTTGCCATTGCCGATCTGGCCGAACTGGAGGGCGTGGCCAGTATTCCGGCGCGGCTGGTGGGGCAACTCAAGCCCGGACAGCAGGCACGTTTCACGGTGGAAGGCATCGATGGCACTTTTAGCGCCCAGTTGGCGCGCATCAATCCGGTGGCCAATGCCGCCACCCGCACCTTCAATGTCTACCTGCGGGTGGACAACCGCGATGGCCGCCTCAAGGCCGGCCAGTTTGCCAAGGGCGGCGTGGTGCTGGCCGAGGTGAACGACGCGGTGCGGCTGCCGCTGGCGGCGCTGCGCGATGCCGACAGTGCCACGCCGTGGCTGCTGGCGGTACGCGGCGGCCGGCTGCAGCGCCAACCGGTGACGGTGCTGCTGCGCGCCGATAGCGAACGCCAGGTGGCGGTGCGCGGCATTGCCGCCGGGCAGACGGTGTTAGCCGCGCCGCTGCTGGGGCTGAAGGCCGGGGACGCCGTGTCCCTGCCGCCACGCTGAGGACGCCGCCATGTGGCTAACCCGCGTCAGCGTGCAGAACCCGTATTTTGCCGCCGTGCTGATGTTGCTGCTTACCGTACTGGGCTTGTTTGCCTGGCGCAACCTGGCGGTGGAGGAGTTTCCGGACATCCGCTTCCCGGTGGCAGTGGTGATGACCAGCTATCCCGGCGCCTCGCCGGAGGTGGTGGAAAGCGACGTCACCCGCCCGCTCGAGGAGGCGGTGAACACCATCAACGGCGTCAAGCACATCCGCTCCTATTCCTTTGAAGGCAGCTCCACCATCGTGGTGGAGTTCGAACTGTCCACCGATGCCACCCAGGGCTTGCAGGAAGTGCGCGACAAGGTGGGCGCGGTGCAGGGCCGGCTGCGGCGCGAGGTGAACACCCCCACCATCTCGCAGATGAACCCCAACGACGAGCCGCTGATGTCCTACACCCTCAGCTCCGGCGCCAGCAGCCAGCGCGAGCTGACCACCTGGGTGGACAACGTGCTGAAGAAACGGCTGCAGACGGTGTCCGGTGTCGGTGAAGTCAAGCTGGTGGGCGAAAGCAAGCGGGAGATCCGCATCGACATCGACCCGTACCGGCTGGAGGCGCTGGGGCTGTCGGTGGTCGAGGTGTCGGATGCGGTGGCGGCGGCCAACCGTGATTACCCAGCCGGGCAGGTCAGCAGCCAGCGTAACGAGCTGGCGGTGCGCGTGGCCGGCAAGCTCAAATCGGTGGATGACTTTGCCGCGCTGGTGATCGCCAGCCGTGGTGGCAGCGACATCCGCCTGGCCGATGTGGCCAGCGTGCGCGATACCGAGGCCGAGCAGAACAGCATCACCCTGATCAACGGCAAGCCGGGCATCGGCATCGACATCCGCGCCGCGCGCGGCGCCAACGTGGTGCAGGTGGCCGACGGCGTGAAGCGCATCCTGCAGGAATACCGGCCGCAGGCACCGCCGGACACTGTGGTGAACCTCACCTACGACAAGTCGCAGGAGGTGAAGAACTCGCTGTACGAAGTGCAGAAAACGCTGCTGGAAGGCGCGCTGCTTACCGTGCTGATCGTGTTCCTGTTCCTCGGCAGCTGGCGCAGCACGGTGATTACCGGGCTGACGCTGCCGATCTCGATGATCGGCACGCTGTTCGCGCTGCAGGCCATGGGTTTCAGTCTCAACCTGATGACGCTGATGGCGCTGTCGCTGTCGGTGGGGCTGCTGATCGACGATGCCATCGTGGTGCGCGAGAACATCGTGCGCCACGCCAGCCTCGGCAAGGGCCACTTCCAGGCCGCGCTGGACGGCACCAACGAAATCGGTCTGGCGGTGCTGGCCACTACGCTCACCATCGTGGCGGTGTTCCTGCCGGTGGGCTTCATGGGCGGCATCATCGGCAAGTTCTTCCACCAGTTCGGGCTGGCGGTGACGGTGGCGGTGCTGATCTCGCTGTTCGTGTCGTTTACGCTGGACCCGATGCTGTCGTCGATCTGGCACGACCCGCACCACCACGGCGACCGCCACCGCGGCCCGGTAGGCCGGCTGCTGGACTGGTTCGAAACCTCGCTCGACCGCATGGCCGCCGGCTACGTGGCGGTGATCCGCTGGGCGCTGGCGCACCGCAAGACGGTGCTGGTCGCCGCGCTGGCGCTGACGGTGGGCAGCTTCCTGCTGGTGCCGCTGATCGGCGGCGAATTCCTGCCTCGGGCCGACAAGGGCGAGTTCCGCCTCGGCTTCAAGACCGCCGCCGGCTCGACGCTGGAATACACCGCGGCCAAGGCGCGCGAGGTGGAGGCACGGCTGCGCACGCTGCCGGAAGTGCAGAACATCGATAGCAAGATCGGCGGCGGCAGCTTCGGCGCCGGGCGCAATCAGGCCAACATCACCGTCAACGTGGGCGACAAGCAGCAGCGCGCGCGCGACCTGTTCCAGCTGATGGCGGCGGCCAGGTTGGCCGCACAGCAGGTGGCCGGTATCGAGCTGGATTCGGTAGAGGAAACCGGCAAGCACGGCCCGCCGGGCAAGCCGGTGAACCTGGGCATCCGCGGCAGCGATCTGGCGGCGCTGGAGCGCGCCACCGCCGACATCATGGCGCGGCTGCGGCAGATCAAGGGCGTCACCGATGTGCAATCCAGCCTCAACGATGCCGACCCGGCGCTGAACCTGCAGGTGAAGCGCGATGCCGCCGCCACGCTGGGGGTGGATCTGGCACGGGTGGGCAGTACTGTGTCCGCGCTGCTGGGCGGCAGTACGGTGACGCAGTGGGAGGCGCCGGACGGCGAGAACTACGACGTGCGGCTGCAGGTGCCGCGTGCTGCCCGCGTGGCGGAACTGCTGGACGTACTGACGGTGCCGGGCAAGCGCGCTGACAGCGGCGAGGCGCAGATGGTCCCGCTGGCGCAGGTCACCAGCATCTTGCCGGCCACCAGTCCGCGCCAGATCGAGCGCACCGACCTGATGCGCGAGATCAGCATCACCGCCAACATCAGCGGCCGCGGCAGCAGCGAGGTGTTTGTCGACATCGACAAGCTGTTGAAGGGCATCCAGCTGCCGCAGGGCGTATTGCTGGCGCAGGAGGGCGAGCGCAAGGACATGCAGGAGTCGCTGAGCTACGCGGTGCAGGCACTGGCGATGGGCGTGGTGTTCATCTACCTGATCCTGGCGGCGCAGTTCCGCAGCTTCACCCTGCCGGTGACCATCATGGTGGCGCTGCCGCTGTCGTTTGTCGGCGTGTTCGTGGCGCTGCTGCTGTTCGGCTCCACGCTGAACATGTTCTCGGTGATCGGGATCATCATGCTGATGGGGCTGGCGTCCAAAAACGGCATCCTGCTAGTGGACTTCATCAACCACAGCCGGCGCGAAGGCATGGCGCGCGAGGAGGCCATCGTCGAGGCCGGCCGCGTGCGGCTGCGCCCGATCATGATGACCTCGCTGGCAATGATCTTCGGCATGTTGCCGCTGGCGCTGGCCAGCGGTGCCGGCTCCGAGACACAGCGGCCGATGGCGCACGCCATCATCGGCGGCATGGTGACCTCCACCGTGCTGACGCTGATCGTGCTGCCGGTGGTGTACACCTATCTGGACAGTCTGCGCATGCTGATCCGCCGCCTGCTGGCGCGGCTCACTGGCCAGGCGCAGGCCTCACCGCACTGAGTTGTTGCCGTACAAAAGCACAAGGCCGCTGCCATGCAGCGGCCTTGTTTGTTTCCTGCGTGGCGGTGTCGCCCTTGCGGCCAACCTTCACTGCCGGGTGTAGATCACCTGCGCCGGCATCGGTGCCGGGAAGGCGTCGCCGCCCAGCGCATCGCGGATCAGCTTGTTGCTGTCGAAATACACCTGCCAGTAGTGGTCGTTGTGGCAGAACGGCCGTACCGCCAGCACCGGTCCCACCAGGTTGAACTCCAGGATCGCCACCTCCACCGCCGGCTCGGCCAGCACGTTGGGGATGGCCGCCAGCCGCTGGCGCAGCAGCGCGATGGCGGCGTTCACGTCGGCGCTGCCGGCCAGTTGCGCCTTCAGCTCCACCCGGCGGTAGGGGTTGCTGCTGAAGTTCTGCAGCGTGTCGCCCATGATCTTGCTGTTGCCCACCATGGTCAGCACATTGTCCGGGGTGTTGAGGGCGGTGGTGAACAGGCCGATCTCCTTCACCGTGCCGGTCACGCCGCCAGCGGTGACGAAGTCACCGACCTTCATCGGCCGCAGCACGATCAGGAACACCCCGGCGGCAAAGTTGGACAGCAGCCCGGACCAGGCCATGCCGATGGCGACGCCGGCGGCAGCGAACAGCGCGGCGAAGGTGGTGGTCTGGATGCCGAAGTAGCCGAGGATGCCGATCACCAGCATCACGTTGAGGGTGACGTTAATGGTGGTGCCGAGGTAACGCATGATGGTGGCGTCGACATGCTGCCGTTCCAGCGTACGCTGCACTAGGCTGCCTACCTGGCCAATCAGCCAGCGGCCGATGATCCAGAACGCCAGCGCCGCCAGCAGGGTGCCGCCGATATTGAAGGCGTAGTCGGTGGCGACCTGTTGCCAGTGGGAGAGATTGAGCTCGTTCATGAGGCTTCCTTGGTGGGGGTTACTCAGGCAGTCAAGCACATGGATGCGGGGCTCTCAAGGCGAATGTCATGGCGGGGCGATAATTTTCGCGGCGACAGATGGCGCCAGATCAAGGCAGCGGGCAGGGCGCGCGGTATAATGCGGCCAACCTTTTTGCCGAAACCTCGCCATGACCCAGCTGAAGAACGATACTTTCCTGCGTGCGCTGCTGAAGCAGCCGGTTGACTACACCCCGATCTGGATGATGCGCCAGGCTGGCCGCTACCTGCCGGAATACCGCGCCACCCGCGCGCGCGCCGGCAGCTTCATGGGGCTGTGCACCAGCCCGGACTACGCCACCGAGGTGACGCTGCAGCCGCTGGAGCGTTTTCCGCTGGACGCGGCGATCCTGTTCTCCGACATCCTCACCGTGCCGGACGCCATGGGGCTGGGCCTCTACTTCGCCGAAGGCGAGGGCCCAAAGTTCGAGCGCAACCTGCGCGAGGAATCCGCGGTGCTGGCACTGCAGCCGGCGCCGCTGGAAAAACTGCAGTACGTGTTCGATGCGGTGAGCAGCATTCGCAAGGCGCTGAATGGCCGCGTGCCGCTGATCGGCTTCTCCGGCAGCCCGTTCACCCTGGCCTGCTACATGGTGGAAGGCGGCGGTTCGGATGACTTCCGCCACATCAAGGGCATGCTGTACAGCCGCCCGGACCTGCTGCACCGCATCCTGGACGTGACCGCCACCTCGGTAACCGCCTACCTGAACGCGCAGATCGATGCCGGTGCGCAGGCGGTGCAGATTTTCGATACCTGGGGCGGTGCGCTCAGCCACGCGGCGTACAAGGAATTCTCGCTGGCCTATATGCAGCGCATCATCGCCGGCCTCAAGCGCGAGGCCGACGGCCGCCGCGTGCCGGTGATCGTGTTCACCAAGAACGGTGGCCAGTGGCTGGAAGACATCGCCGCCATCGGCGCCGACTGTGTTGGCTTGGACTGGACCACCGATATCGGCCAGGCGCGCGCCCGCGTCGGCGACAAGGTGGCGCTGCAGGGCAACTTCGACCCCAATGCGCTGTTCGGCAGCCCGGCCGCCATCGAGCAGGAGGCCGGTCGCATTCTGGCGGCGTATGGCCATGGCTCCGGCCATGTGTTCAACCTGGGGCACGGTATTTCGCAGCACGCCAACCCGGATCATGCCGCCGCGCTGGTGGCCGCAGTACATAAGCTGTCGCGCCAGTACCACGTGTAAGCCAGCACTGTTTTGCCGGGCGGCCACTCGTAACGGGTGGCCGTTTTGCTTGCCACCTGTCCGTCTTGACGTGGGGGCTTGACAGTAGCGGCAGCTGTTGTTCCTCGACTTATACACACCAAAATCGGGCAAAGCACCGTTCTGTCAAGGTGTGCTGCCAGAAAAAAGTGCATTTTGCTAAGTTGTTGATTTTTAAATAATTAATTTTCAGATTAATTTTTGTGCAATCTAGCAGCAAAGCCGCGCCATCGCGCTTTCTGCCAGCTTGCATACAGCTTGTGCACAAAGTTATCCACAGCATTTGTGCACAGTTTGCGCCAGGCCGCGCCAGTGCTGGCTTGGCGCCATGGCAGGGAGAAAACGTGGCATCGACGGTGATCAGCGTGTGGCTGGATGTGCCCCTGCGTGGGGCATTCGCCTACCTGCACGACAGGCCGCTGGAGAGTGGCCAGCGCGTGCTGGTGTCGTTTGGCAACCGCCAGTTATGTGGTGTGGTAGACAACACTGTCATCCCGGATGACATTGCACCGGAACGTCTCAAGCCTATCCTGCAGGTATTTGAAGCGCTGCCGCCGTTGCCGGAAAGCCTGCTGCAACAGGTGCGTTTTAGCGCCCGTTACTACCTGCATCCGCAGGGGCAGACGCTGTTCACCGCCTTGCCGACCGCGCTGCGCGAGCCGCGCGATGTGCGGCTGCCGGATCGCGCCTGCTACCAGCTCACCGCACAGGGCCTGGCCACGCCGCCATCCGCGCGCAGCACAGCCAAAGTGGCGTTGTGGCAGGCGCTGCACGAGCCGCAGGAGCGTGAGGCGTTGCGCCGCGTGCATGCGCAGGCCAGCGCCTACCTGAAATCCGGTCTCGCCTGCGGCGACATCGCCGCGGTGCCGTGGCAGGCGCCGGCGCTGCAGATCGATGGCGAACTGGCGCTCAACGCCGAGCAGCAGCAAGCACTGGACGCGGTGGCGGCCAACCTTGGCTGCTTTGCACCGTTCCTGCTGCACGGCATCACCGGCAGCGGCAAGACCGAGGTGTATCTGCAGCTGATCGCCCGCGTACTGGCCGCCGGGCGGCAAGTGCTGGTGGTGATTCCGGAGATCAACCTGACGCCGCAGCTGATCGATCGCTTCGCCCGCCGCTTCCCGGCCACCCGTATCGTCTGCCTGCACAGCAACCTGGCCGATGGCGAGCGGCTGGAGGGCTGGTGCGATGGCTGGTTCGGCCGTGCCGGCATCGTTATCGGCACCCGCCTGGCGGTGTTCACGCCACTGCCGCAGCTGGGGCTGGTGATCGTGGACGAAGAGCACGACGGCTCGTTCAAGCAGCAGGACGGCCTGCGCTACCACGCGCGCGATCTGGCGGTGTGGCGCGCACATGCGGCCAACGTGCCGGTGCTGCTGGGCAGTGCCACTCCCAGCCTGGAAACGGTGGCCAATGCCGAGGCCGGGCGTTATCGCAAATTGACGCTGAGCCAGCGTGCACACGGTAGTGCCACGCTGCCGCAGGTGGGCCTGGTGGACATCCGCCGCCAGAAACTGGTGGAAGGGTTGGCCGCACCGGTCATCGACGCACTGGCCAAGGCGCTGGAACGACGCGAGATGAGCCTGGTGTTCATCAACCGCCGCGGCTACTCGCCGGTGCTGGCTTGCACCGCCTGCGGCTGGACGTCGGCCTGCAAGCACTGCAGCGCGCGCATGGTGCTGCACCTCTCTGCCCGCCAGCTGCGTTGCCACCACTGCGGCGCGCACGAGCGCATCCCGCTGCAATGCCCGTCCTGTGGCAACCCGGATGTGCAGCCACTGGGCGAGGGCACGCAGCGGCTGGAGGCGGCGCTGCAGCGCATGCTGCCGGAGGCGCGCATCCTGCGTATCGACCGCGACAGCACCAGCAGCAAGGCGGCATGGGATGCCATCTACCAGCGCGTGCACGCCGGCGAGGTAGACGTGCTGGTGGGAACGCAAATGCTGGCCAAGGGTCATGATTTTGGGGCCTTGTCGCTGGTGGTGGTGCTGGGCAGCGATGGCGGGCTGTACTCGGCCGATTTCCGCGCCGGCGAGCGCCTGTTCGCGCAGCTGATGCAGGTGGCCGGCCGTGCCGGTCGCGCCGGGGTGCCGGGCCGGGTACTGTTGCAGACGCAATGGCCGGAGCATCCGCTGTATCAGGCGCTGCAGCAGCATGATTTCGACGGCTACGCCGCCGCCATGCTGCAGGAGCGGCGCGAGGCCGGCTTTCCGCCGGCCGGCTTCCAGGTGCTGCTGCGCGCCGATGCACCGGTCTATGCCGATGCCGAGGCTTTTCTCAACACGCTGCTGGCACAACTGGGCGAGCTGCCGCCCGGGCTGAACGTGTTCGGTCCGGCGCCGGCGCTGATGGTGCGCCTGGCTGGCCGCGAACGCGCGCAGCTGACCTTCGAGGCGGACAGTCGCAACGCGCTGCACGGCTGGCTGCGCGCGCAGCTGTCGTTGTTCGAACAACTGGCACGCAAGGCACCGCGCGGCATGCGCTGGTCGCTGGATGTCGACCCGCTGGAGATGTGATGAAACGATGTTTGCTGCTGTTGGCCGTGCTGGCCGCACCGCTGTACGCCGCTGCGCCGGCCGGGTTTAACGACGACGAGATCGCCGTGTGGGCCGCGCCGCTGGAAGGCAATGCCGTGTTCGAGTCCCATCGGGCGGATGCCGCGGTAAACCCGGCCTCCACCATGAAGCTGCTCACCAGCTGGGCGGCGCTGAACAAGCTCGGCCCCAATTTCCGCTGGCAGACCGAATTCAAGACCACGGCGCCGTTGCAGAATGGCGTGCTGCAGGGCGATCTGTACTGGCTGGGGCGTGGCGACCCGAGGCTGGACAGCGCCCGGCTGCTCGAAATGCTGCGCCAGCTGCGTTTGCGTGGCGTGCGCGACATTGCCGGCAAGCTGGTGCTGGATCAGAGCGCCTGGCGCGGCATCGGCACGGCCGAGGGCTTTGGCGGCGATGCCGACCGCGTGTTCACCGTGGCGCCGCACACCCACCAGCTCAATCTGAAAGTGGCCTGGCTGCGTTACCACTTTGATGCCGGCCAGCCGCAGCTGGTGCTGGACCCGCCGCTGCCCGGCATCACGCTGGAAAACCGCCTGCAGGTTGGCGAAGGCGCCAACTGTGGCGACGTGCGCCGTTTTGTGAGCATCACGCAGCAGGGGGCGCTGCTGCGCGTCAGCGGGCGGCTGCCGCCGGCCTGCGACGGTGCGGCCAACTATGTGAACCTGCTGGACAGCGACAACTTTGCCGGCCAGGCTTTTGCTGCGTTGTGGCAACAGCTGGGCGGCAGCGGCCCGCGCGGGCTGGCAGTGGCCGCCACGCCACCTAGCGCGCGCAGCCTGTTGCTGCAGGATTCCGCCGATACGCTGGCCAGTGTGCTGGTGGATGTTAACAAGTACAGCAATAACACCATGGCGCGCAGCGTGCTGCTGACACTGGGCGCGCAGTTTCCGGCCAGCGGCGACACCTTTGCCGATGGCGAACGCGTGTTGCGCGGCTTGCTGGCCGAGCGCCAGCTGCCGACCGCGCCGCTGGTGCTGGAAAACGGTGCCGGCCTGTCGCGGCGCGAGCGGGTGAGTGCTCATCTGCTGGGCGAGGTGCTGCGCGACGCGCTGCGCGGCCCGTATGGCCCGGAACTGGCGGCCAGCCTGCCGCTGGCCGGCGAGGACGGCACGCTGAAAAAACGGCTGGGCGAGGTAGGCGGCAGCCTGCGGCTGAAAACCGGCTCGCTGGACAATGTGCGGGCGCTGGCCGGCTACTGGCAGGCGCCAACCGGCCAGCGGCTGGTGATCATTGCCATCGTCAACTCCGCCCGCGCCGACAAGCTGATTGCGCCGCTGGATGCCGCGGTGTCAGCGCTGGTGGCGCGCTATCAGGCAAGGTTGGCCGCAAGCGCGGCAGGCGGCTTATAATCGAGCGACTTTTCTGCAGGAAAACAGTATGCAATCCGTCACCATGTACACCACTGCGGTATGCCCGTACTGCATCCGCGCCAAACAACTGCTGTCCAGCAAGGGTGTGGCTGCCATCACCGAAATCCGTATCGA
>CAMLGD010000070.1 GCA_946479405.1 uncultured Vogesella sp. | reverse complement strand
AAGCCGACGCCATCGGCCAGCCGACCACGTACGGCCGTGCCAAGGGCATGATGCAGTACCTTGACGATACGGCCAAGAAGCTCGGCATCAATGCGCTCGACCCGGCCGAGGCGATTCCCGCCGCCGCCCGCCAGTTGCGCGAACGGCTCGACAAAGGCGAGTCGATGATCGACGCCGCACGCGGCCACTTTGCCGGGCCGGACCGTGCCCAGTGGGGGCCGAACACCGCCAAGTATGGCGACGAAGTCATCGCCAAAGCCGGCCAGATCGGCGATGCGCTGTATGGCGCCCAGCCAACCACGCCACAGGCGCCATCGGCCAACGACGCCTTGCAGGCGCAGTTGGAGCAGGAAGAACCGGGCCGCTACCGCGTACTGACCGAGGTGCAGGCGGCGGAATTGCGTGGCCAGCAGGACAAGGCGGTTGAAAACGCGTTCAGCACCGCCCTGCCGCGCGAGCAGTACGAACGCATGTTCCGCAGCATGAACAAGGGGGCGACCGATGCCGCCATTGCGCAGGTGATGGCCGACTACGACCGCCAAGCCGCGGCGCGCACGCAAGCCGGCGCCACCAAGGTGGAAGACCGCTTTGCCACCCTACGCAGCCCGGAAGCGATGTTCCAGCAGCGCCTGAATGCCAAGCTGCAAGCCAAGTCGGAAGGTGGCATTGTGCCGGCGTTGCCGGCGGCGGGCAGCGTGGCGCCGAAAGACCTGGCCATTATCGACCCGGGTGCGGCCGACCGCGAAACCGGCTTCGATGCCATGGCCAATTTCCTTGGCAAGTCGACCAAGGCAGGCCTGTACGACCTGGCCGGCGCCGGTGCGCGTGTGCTCGATGAAGTCAATCCCTGGACCATCAGCCCGAGCCAGGCGGCATGGCAATTCAAGGACCGTCCAGAGAAGCTGCAAGAAATGCAGGACAACAGCACCCTGATGGTGCTGTCGCGCTTTGCCAACCGCATGGCGCAAAACAGCGACGAAACCATGGCGGAATTATCGGCGCGCGCCAAGCGCGACTACGGCAACCTGGAATACGCCACGCTGGATCCGGACAAGGCGGCCTACCTGTCGCCGGCCAAGGTGATTGGCGACACGGTGCGCTCGCTGCCATCGACCCTGGCCATGGGCCTGACCGTGTACCTGACACGCGGCGCCGCCCTGCAAGCCGAACGGCAGGCGCTGGCGGCTGGCTTGGGGCAAGAAGCAGCGCGGCAGGCGGCAATCCAGGCCGGCGCCAAGGCCATGTCGACGGTGGGGGCGGTGAGTGAAGGCGCGATGGGCTACGGCCAACAGGTGAACCAAGTCACGCAGGAACTGATGAAAATGTCTCCGGCCGAGCTGGCGCAGTCGCCGCAGTACCAGGCGCTGCTGCGCGAGAACTACACGCCGGAAACTGCACGTGCGCAACTGATCGCCGACACCGCGCAGCAGGCCGGGCGCCTGGCAGGCATCGCCGACGCCGCCGTCAACAAGGTGGGTGGCGAATTCCTGGGCAAGATCCTGACCGAAGGCGGCAAGCTGATCCCGCGCATCATGAAGGGTGCGGCCAATGAAGCGCTGACCGAAACCGCGCAGAGCGCGCTGGAGCAACTGGGTCAGAATTTCGCACTGCAGCAGAACATCAACCCGAACCAGAACCTGGGCCAGGGCGTGGGCGAAGCCGCGGCATCGGGCGTCGTGATGGGTGGTTTGATGGGCGGCGTGGCGGCCGGCGCCGGTGGTACTCGCAATGCGCCGAGTGCCGAGCAGCAGGTGGCCGATGCCATTACCCAACAGACCGAACGCATGCAGGCCAATCCAGCAGCGATTGATGCTGAGGCCCGCGCCGCGCTGAACCCGAACCAGAATGCAGTGGCGCCGGAAGCAACCCGATTGCCTGCGCCGCCATCGACTGCCCCGGGCATGCGGACGCGCGCGCTGGAAGATGCGGCCAGCCCGCAGCAGAACCGTGTCGTTGCCACCACGCCAGATGGACAGCAAGCCGCAGGCCAGCTGACCGGCTACCAGGAAGATTCTGACGGCAACTTCGTGGCGCAGATCCTTGGCGACGATGGGCAGGTGCATATGGTCGATTCGACCAGCGGCATTGCGGTCACGCCAGAAGAAACGCCAGCCGGTCCACTGTCCGGCGCGTTGGACGCCACGGTCGCTGCCGCCCCTGAAGCACAGGTGGCTGAACCGATGCAGGGGAGCGCCGCTGCGCCCGAGCCGATCGTGGTGCCGGAGCGCCCAGTGGAGATGCCGCTGTCCAGCATGGATATGCCGGCCTTGCAGGAGCGACTGCAATACATCCAGGACCAGGCCAAGCGCTCGGGCGGCATGACGCGCCCGATGGTCGACGCCCGCAACGCGGTGCAGCGCGAGATCAAACAACGCAAACAGGAGGCGGCCCGTGGAAATGCAGCACATGAAAATAACGCAGGCCATGCCGCGCCACTGGTGGCAGATGTCAACGCACCAGGCTATCCGGCTGTTGCGCCGGCAGGGCAAGTTGAGCCGGGTGCAGGCCAAGCAAATGCGGCAACTGGTCTGGAACAACCGGCCCATTCCGCCGAGCCTGTATCCGGTGGTGGATATGCTGTTTCTGGTACGGGTCAAGCCGCTGCACCAGCGCCCGCACTGACCGGCCATCCAACCGACCTCGCGGCCCGCCAAGCGCGCAAGGCGTTGGGATTCGGCAAAACGCACCAGATCATCGAGCGCGCACCGGGGCAGTTCGATATCGTGCCGCAGGCGGCCAAGGTGGCCAAGCCGAAAGCCGAGCCGAAGCAGGTGCCGCGCCGTAGCGCCGACAAGCTGGCCGCCGCCGAGGTCAAAGCCGCCAAGCAGGAAGCGGCCATTGCGCAAGCACAGGCCAATGTCGCCGCACGCCAATCATCCACCACCGCAGCACCCACCCAAGGAGAACGTCATGCCAGCACCGAAAAAACCCGCGCCAACGAAGAAACCGGCCAAGCCGGGCAAGCGCCAGCCGAAGCCAATGTACTGACCGGAGGCCAACATGGTACTGAAAAAGTCGACAACGCCGGAAGCGTTCAAGAAGAACGTGGCAACGGAAATCAGGTCGGGCAAAAAGCCGGCGCAAGCGGTAGCAATCGCGTACAGCGTCAAGCGCGAGGCGCAAAAGAACAAGCGCAGCCGCAGCCGGTAAAGCGCGAGCCGCGCCGCAAAGCCAAGGAGCCAGCGCTGTCGGTGGCCGGCGAGGATGCCGCCACCACGGTGCAGCGTGTGCTGGCTGACAAAGCCGATGGCACCGTCAACGTGCCGGGCCTGGGCGACGTCACCATCCCCTACGGTGATGCCAAGTCGGGGCTGGCGCATATCGCGCGCCGCCGCGGCGAAGCGTTCATCCCGCGCGTGGCCGACCTGCTGGCGCGCGGCAAGCTGTTCACCAAGGATGGGCAGGAGGGGCGCGTGTTCCTCGGCCACGGCGCCGACGAGGCAGTTATCAGCCTGACCCGTGACGGCGAGGGTGGGCCGTGGCTGCTGTCGGCGTACGAAAAATACCCGGACTTGCACGAAGCGAAGCGCTCTGAAGTGGCGGAATCGCGCATGCCGGAGGGGCAATACTTCACCAAGGAAGCGTTGCAGGACAACCTGACCGGCCAAGGCGTGCTGGGGCAGGTGATACGCGCCATGGTCGACAAGGGCGTGATCGTGCTGCACGGCGGCCCGAACAAGTTGCCGGGTGGCGTCGGCCGGCGCGTGAAAGGCGTGCAGGCCGTCACCATGCCCGATGGCTCGATCCACATGGTGGCGTCCAACCTGACGCCGCAGACCGCACTGCCGGTGCTGTTGCACGAAATGTTCCACCAGGGCGGCGAAAAGCTGATCGGCACCAAGGAGTGGGGCAACTTGATGGGGCGCCTGGGTTCGTTGTACCGCCAGTCGGAGGCATCGAGCGGCAAGGCACGCGAGTTCTATGACAGCGCCCGTGCCCGCGTCGACGCCGCCCGCAAGAAAGGTGCCGTTGGCCGCGCCATGGAGGTGGAGGAATTTGCCGCCTACGCGATCGAGGAATACGAGAAGTCGCCGCGCAACCTGCCGCAGGCCGTGCGCAAATGGGTGGAAGACCTGCTGGGGCTGGTGAAAACCTGGGCCGTGCAGCGCTTTGGCAAGCAACTGGGCAGCGTGACGCCGGCGCAGTTGGCGGCCATGTCGCGCCTGGCGCTGATGGATGTGGCGGTGGCGCGCCGTGGTGATATCTTCGGGCCGATCGGCGAGGTGTTTAGCACCGGCACCGACCAGACCGATACGCCCGCCTTCCAGAAATGGTTTGGCGATAGCAAGGTGGTCGATGACAACGGTGCGCCATTGGTGGTGTACCACGGCTCGCCGGACCTGCGGTTCATGAATGAGGACGGCGTGTTCAAGAGCCAGCGTGAAAAGCTGGGGTTTGGCCGCGACGAAGCAGCGCACTGGTTTGCCGCCTCTCCTGCTACCGCGCGTTCGTATGCTGACCCGCGCCGCGCTTTCGATTACCAGAACGCCGAAGAAGGTGTGATCCCGGCATACCTCAAGATGGAAAATCCGCTGATCGTTGACGGCAAGGGCCAAAAATGGCGCGATGCCCAAAAATCCGGCAAGACCAGCGACGTCATCAAGGAGGCGCGCGAAGGGGGATATGATGGCGTCATCATTCGCAACGTGCGCGATGATTACCAGACTGGTGTCATCAAGGGCGAACGGCCGACGGACACTTATGTAGTTTTCTCGTCTAAGCAGATCAAGTCTGCCGATCGCAATAGTGGGGATTTCAATCCTGAAAACCCTGATGTTCGCTACAGCGTGACCGCCGACGACCTGGCCGATCTGGCTGGCGAGAAATCCACCGCCAAAGGCTTGACGCCGGATGCGCAGGGCGTGCTGCGCCGCTTCCAGGCTGTGATCCAGGACCGCATGAACCGCGTCAAACAGGTGCAGGAGCGCATCGGCCAGCTCACGGGCGACACCGACCTGGGGCGCGCCGACTACTACGGCGCCGAAACTATCCGCCCGGGCCGCATCGCGTCGCGCCTGCAGGACTTCCGCGACACCATGCTGGCACCGCTGGTGGAGGATGTGGCGAAGGCCGGCTACACGCCGGAGCAGTTGGCCGAGCTGCTGCACGCGCAGCACGCCGAAGAGCGTAATGCGGCGGTGGCGCGCATCAACCCGGAGCATGACCCGGCCAGCGACGAATACACCGGCACCCAGGGTTCCGGCATGAACGACGACGAGGCGCAGCGCATCCTGGCGCAGTATGCCGACCAGCCCGAACTGTTGGCGCTGGCGCAGCGGGCGCGCGATATCGCCAAGGCCACGTTGGACCTGAAACTGGCCTACGGCCTGATCAAGCCAGCCGACCATGAACTGCTGACCCAGCAGTACCAGAACTACGTGCCGCTGAAAGGCGATGGCGAGTACGGGCCGAAGATCAAGCGCGCCACCGGCCACGGCGAGCGCGAGGAACACATCCTGGAGAACATCGCCCGCGACTACGAACAGTCGACGGTGGCCGGCGAGAAGAACCTGGCGCGCCAGTCGCTGCTGCAGATGGTGCTGAAATACCCGGACGACAAGCTGTGGACCGCCCGCGTGCCGCCGCGCGGCAAGTACGTCGCGGGCAAATCCTACAGCGTGCAGCGAAACGGCAAGAGCGAAGCGGTGTTCGGCAGCCTGGCGCAGGTCAACGCCTTCCTGGAAGCGAAGGGTGCGGAAGCGGCGGCCTACGAGGTGATGGATAACGCCGGCGAGCGCGTGGTGGAGTTCACCAAGCCGCTGCAGGACAACGAAGTCATCGTGTACGTCAACGGCGACCCGGTACGGCTGCAGTTCCACGATGAAGCGCTGGCGCGCCAATTGCGCCCGCTGAACGGCGAGCAGTTGAATCCGATCCTGGAAACCATGCGCAAGGTGAACCGCTACCTGTCCGGCATCTACACCGGATACAACCCGGCCTTCATCTTCAAGAACGCGGTGCGCGATGCGATCACCGGCACCATCAACATGACCGCCAACCAGGGCGCTGGCGTGGCGGCCAAGGCGTGGACCAAGTACCCGGATGCGCTGGCTGCGATGGGGCAGTGGGCCGCGAGCAACAAGGCGCCGGAGCGTGGCATGGGGCGCTGGCTGGACGAATACCGCCAGCACGGCGGCAAGACCGGTGCCTCGTGGATGTCGGACCTGGAAGCGCAGGGTAAATCGATCCAGTCGACGTTTGACGATGCACGCGGGCTGCTCGATACAGCGCAGAATCGTGGCGCCAAGCAGGCGGCGGGCGTGGCATGGCGTAAGAGCGTTGGCAAGCTGGCGCATGCGGTGGAGATCGGCAACCAGGCGGCGGAAAACGCGCTGCGCCTGGCGCTGTATGCAACCCTGCGCGAACAGGGACAGAGCCCGGCCAAGGCGGCGCAGGCGGCCAAGACCGTGACGGTCGACTTTGACCGCAAGGGCAGCCAGACGGCGGCGCTCGGCGCGCTGTACCTGTTCCTCAATCCGGCGATCCAGGGCACGGCGAACGGCATCAAGGCACTGGCCAAGGGACAGCACCGCACGCAAGCATGGGCGCTGCTCGGCGGCCTGGCCTCGCTCGGGGCGCTAGCGGCATCGCGTGGCATGGACGACGACAAGGACCGCTGGCTGGGCCAGTCGTGGGAAGATCGCACCAAGAACCTGCTGCTGAACATCGGCGGCCACCAGCTGAAACTGCCGCTGTCGCAGGAGTTCGCGCCGTTCTACGCAGCCGGCGTGGCGGCGACGGAAGCGCTGCACGGCGAAAAGCCGATGACCAGCGCGGCCCGGCTATTCTCGTCGGTGATCGATTCCTACTTCCCGCTGCAAGGCGCGTTCAAGGCAGAGAGCGACAACCGGCTGGCCGACCTGGCGCAGGCGGCGACGCCCACGCTGGTGAAACCGCTGGTGGAAACTGGTTTCAACCGTTCCAGCTTCGGCTCGCAGATCGTGCCGGAAAATCCGCAGACCAAGGACCGCGCCGACAACCAGAAAATGTTCCGCGCCACCAAGGGCACGGTGTACGACACAGCGGCGCAGACCATCGCCAAGCTGGGCGAGGTAGCCGGCGCTGGCAAGTACGAGAACGATATCAGCAAGGTGAGCCCGGAAACCCTGAAATACCTGTGGCGCACTTACACCGGCGGGCTGGGCGCGTTCATCACCGACTCGGCTGGCGCGGCGCGCATTGCGCTGGCTGACCCGTCGAGCCTGGACACGGGCGACATTCCGGTCCTGAAAGACTTCGTCAAGGAGCACAACCAGAAGCCGCTTGCCAACCGCTACCGCGAGCTGGCGCGCGAGGCGCAAGCGGCGATCACCGAGTACAAGCAGATCCGCAAGGCGGGCGACGCGGAAGCGGCCGACCAGTTCGGCGCCGACACCACCAAGTTGCAGATGGCCGGCATGGGCAAGTTTATCGAGAAGGTCAACCAGAGCGCGGCCGCGCTGGCCGACCGCAAGGTCGATATCAACACCGACGCCGCCCTGTCGCTGGCGGAAAAGCGCGCTGCCCTGAAAGCGATCGAGGCCGAGGAAGAAGAACTGTACCGGGGCGCGATCGGCGCGTTCACCCAATAGCACAATGCAATGAACGATAACGTTATGCCTATTTCCTGTCGAAAATTCCGGTTTGATTTCATAACCACAAGGGTTAGAATCTTGCCATCTCAACGACTTTTTGGCCGCCTGCGCATGAACGACCAATTGCAAACCGCCAGCGACATCGTGCGCGATCCCTCATCCGCCCCCTGGACGACATATATCTGGGTGGTAGTGCTGGCAGTATGGGGAGGTATCGTGAGAGTGATTCGGGAAGTGAAATTGGGCGGCAAGACCATCTGGCAGATCCTGCTGACGTTCCTGGCGGAATGTACCGTCTCTTCGTTTGCTGGCGTCATGACCTGCCTGATGGTCGAGTCAAGTTCGCTGCCGCGCGCCTACGTGTACGCCCTCGGCGGCCTGGCCGGCTACATGGGCGGCAGGGCGCTGAACCTGCTGGAATCCATCGTCAAAGCACGATCATTCAAAGGAGAGTAACCATGATCACGCAAGCGCAGTTGCTGGCCATCATGCCCTACGCCAAGGGCCGCGAAGCCAAGTTCGTGGAGCCGCTGAACCGGGCCATGACGGAATTCGGTCTGACCAGCAAGCTGCGCGCGGCAGCTTTCCTTGCCACCATCGCCCATGAGAGCGCGCAATTATCGGCGCTGGAAGAAAACCTGAACTACTCCACCCGCGCACTGCTGTCCACCTGGCCGGCGCGATTCCCGGCCTCGATCGCCACCTTTTACGAACGCCAGCCGCAAAAGATCGCCAACCGCGCCTATGCCAACCGCATGGGTAATGGCGATGAAGCCTCGGGCGATGGCTGGCGCTACCGCGGCGCCGGCTTGATCCAGATCACTGGCAAGGATGCGCATGCGGCCTGCGCCAAGTACTTTGGCCTGAGCCTGGACGACATGGCCGCCTGGCTGCGCACGCCACTCGGTGCCAGTCTGTCTGCCGCCTGGTGGTGGGCCAACAACGATGTCAACAAGTACGCCGATGTGGGCGATTTCGATGGCGTCTGCGACCGCGTCAACCTGGGCCGCAAAACGAAAGCCGAGGGCGACGCCATTGGCTACGCCGACCGCAAAGATTTTTACGATGTCGCACTGAAGGTGCTGCCATGATGCGCATCGATCCGATGATCGTGGCGCTGGCGGTGCTGGCGCTGACCATCCTCGTGTCGCTGTGGCGCGCACACCGCAGCCTGCACGTGAATTTCAACCTGCTGGACCTGCTGATGGAAGGCGGGCGCGTGTCGAAAATCGCGGTGGCCTTCATGCTGGTGCTGGGCGTGTCCACCTGGGTGATCGTCTACCAGACCGTCAACGAAAAGCTGACCGAAGGCATTTTCGGGCTGTGGATCACGGCCTGGGTGGCGCCATTGGTGGCTAAAGTCGTTTTCAACAAGGCGGAAATGCCGACACTGAACGGGAGCAAAGATGCTGGCACGAATCCTGGGTAATCCGTGGGCGCTGCTGCTGGGCGCCGTGCTGGCCTTCGGTGGCGGCTGGCAGGTGCGCGGCTGGTACCAGGCCGAGAAAGACCTGGCCGTCATCGCCGCCGAGCAGAAGACCCGCGACCTGCTGGCTGATCTGGCCACCGATGTCGCGGCCGCCACCGAAACCGCCATCCAGGGGATCCGCATTGAAAACCGAAACATCTACACCACCGCGCAAAAGGAAGTGGTCAAGGAGCCTGTGTACTTGGATTGTGTCCTGCCAGCTACTGGGGTGCTCCGCGCTAACCAGGCCCGCGCCGCTGGAGCCACCACCGGCCAACCTGACCGTGCCGTGTCCGGCGCCCGAGCTGCTGAGCCCTGACGCCAACATGGGCGACCTGCTGCTGGCTGATATCGCACTGGCCGGGCAGTACACGGAGTGCCAACGCCGGCACGCCGGGCTGGTAAAATGGGCGGCCAAAGTCACGCGCCGCCGCTGATTTCCTGTTGTCTCCTGCGGTGCTTCGGCGCCGCTTGCCCCTGTCACCCGGCAGGGGTCTTTTTGTTTTTATACAACTACTTTTTTGCTTTCCAGATGCTGTTCGACTACGCTGTAGCAATACTTCCCTACTTGAGGTGCATGATGGACGATGACCTGGCGTTTCGTGACAGCCGCCTGAGCGGCAAGGAACTGCTGCTGCTGGCGGGTGGCCTGATCGGCGCGGCCGCCCTGATCCACGTGGGCGGCGTGCTGGCCGTGGTCGCTATCGGTTCGGCAACCGCCTGTTACGTTGTGCAACGGCTGGTTAAATAAACTGTGTACAAGGTGGCAATGGCTGAGGTATAGTGATGTCAAATATCACTATTACTCAACAGGAACGCCATGACCACCGATCACGCCGCCGCGCAACTGCAGCGCAACAACCAGATGCTGGACCGTGTCAGCCATTTGCTGCAACTGAAGAACGACGCCGCCCTGTCGCGCGCGCTGGACGTGGCGCCGCCCGTGGTGTCCAAGGTGCGCCATGGTCGGCTGGATATCGGTGATACACTGGTGATCCGCATCCATGAACTGACCGGCCTGACCGTGCGCGAGATCAAGACCGCGCTGGGTAAAGAGTGCTTGGCGCCGTACGTGCCCAAGCTGGCCGCCTGATTTCTGGCTGTAGTGCGCGGCGGCTGAAACCCGCATTTTCAAAGGGGCGCGCACCGACTTGCCGGCGAAAGCGGCTAATAAATTCTGCCTATCTGCAACTCTGGTTTGATATACTGCGCCTAATGGTGTCGCAGCCAGGGATGTAAATAAGATAGGAACAATAGCTGAGCCGTTTGGCTTGGGTTCTGTTGGGCCGCGTTGATTTTGCCTATCTTACAACGCCATCCCTCTGCGATCAGAATCCAACCCAAACGGCTTTTTTGCGTCTGGTGCTGGCGTACTCTGGACGAGACAAAGCGGTAGGCCACCGGCGCGGAAGAACAGGCTGAACTCGATGCCCCGTAAATGACTGGGGACGGTGGGCGCGCAGCACAAGCGGCCCAGGACATGGCGTAAAAGGTGTGACGGCGCAAGCTGGCGGCGGTCTGGCCCTCCGAATACGGGCAGCCATAGTGACGGTATCGGGTTGACAGTGCTCCGGGGTTCTTCTGTTTTGGCGCGAGGGCGGTTCACACCAAACCCCAGTCAAAAGATCGCCTATGTTTGTTATAAAAACACAACACTCAAGTGGTTGCAAAAACGAAATAATGTGCTACTCTGAAACCATTGCGAATCCACTAGGAGATGGCGATGGGCACCACGAAACCGAGCAAAGAGCAGGTGCAAGTCTGGATGCATAATCGCCGCGCCGAGCGCACGCCGCCGCCATCGCCGGAGCAGATCCGCCGGGAACTGGGTTGGCAACTGAGCCAGCCTTACCACGGCCCGACCTCGCGCTAAGAATACTCACCCGGAAGACCCCCATGCCGACTGGGGCCAGCGCACGGGCAATTGCGTTGGGCTTATTTCCCTTGAAGCTGATCGGGGTATGTCGTGCATCAGCGCACCCGCGTTAGCTGAGCCACCATCAAGCGCGCCAAAGCCGGCCACCGAACCTCCAGCGGTGGCCGGCTGTTTTATTTCAGGCGTGGGTAGGTCAGGGCCATCAGGGCGATGGCGATGCCCGAGATGCCCAACGGGGTATAGAGCAAGACCTGCAGTGATGACTCGTAAGCGTAGATGCCGGCCCATGACAGGCCGCCAAGCAGGTAAGCGGTGACAACGTTCATGTGGGTTCCCCTAGTAGCGCCGCGGCGCGCGCACGGCAACGGCGGCAACGCGGGGAACGGTGGCGCACGCACCTGGACACACGGAACCGATAGCAATATTTCATCACCAATGGTCTGAAAAGGCAATCGTGTGCGCAAGAAAAAGCCCGCGATGGGCGGGCTATGGATCAGGCTGGCTGATTGTGGTGTGGCGGTGGAGATAGATGCGCCATGGCGGCCCGACATTGGGCAGCAGCTTCGCGGCATTGCTTGGCTTCTTGCAGATAATGCTCGGCTGTTTTCAATGCGTGGCCGCGCTGCTCATCCGCATATGCGGCGCTGCGTTCAAGATCGCGTGCCATCTTTTCCAGATATTCAACTGGTGCCTTGGCGTCATTCCGGCCTGGCGTTGTCGGCGGCGGTTCTGGTAGCTTAGGATTTGGAAACAGCACGCGCAGCCACTCACGGATTGCACTCATGGATTCACACCCTTGATGAAGTTCAGCAGAACTTTAGCATCCTGCACCCACTGCTCGGCACTGCCGCCAGGAAGGCCGCCAGAAAGCTCCAACGCACGGATGCGCAGCGAGATATCTTCCGGCGATGGCTCGGCCCCAATAGGGCGGTAAGTGCGCTCAAACACATCCTTAGGCGACCAGCTTATGTAGCCGGTAAAGTCTGGATGGTTGGCCTTGCCGCCGTCCAGGTACTCAACCAGATAGCCTTCATCATCGCCGTTCTGGTCCGCTGGCAGCGTCCAGTTTTGCAGCTGGTTGTACTCGCCACGCGTCATGTGCTTGGCGCGCAGTTGTTTGGTGCCGATGTAGGTTTGCATGGGTTCTCCTTAGAATGGAATAGCAGGGGTGAGCGACAGGCGACCATCGGTATGGATGACCAGATCGTCATCGTCGGTAAAGCGCAGGCTATGGATAGAACCTGGTTCCATGATCAGATAGCACTTGTCCGTTTCATGGGTGACGGCGCGGCCCATGAACTGGAACGACCACGGCATGCCGTTGACCATATTGCCGCCGGCGCGGATGCCGTGCTGTACAAAGTCGGGGAACGACAGGTAGCGGATTTTGTCGGCGGCCTTCGGCTCGATGTCATGCGCTGCCAGCTTCGACTTCAACTCGTAGCCGAGCAACGGCCAGATCTTGTTGACCGCGTTCTGGCGCGCAACGTTGCGACCGATCTCGGCATCGAAGTTTTCCGGGCTGGCGCAGGCCGATTCGCCGGTGACGGTGAAGCCGTTTTTCAGTACCAGGACGCAGAATGTCAGCAGGTACATTGAATTGTCAGGGAGCTGCAGAGGTCTTTCACCATTGGCATCTGCTGGAGGTTGGCAAGAAGAGTGCAGCGGGCGATAATCGATAGCTTCGCCGGCGTTGATGTAGAACTCTTCTACGATGGCCGCTTCAATATCCGCTGGTGTCACGCGCGGCGCGGTCTTGCCCTTGGCCTGGATTTCCTGCTCGATGGCTTGGTCGTTCATGGGTGTTGCTCCTTGTAATTGCCGCGCAGGATGGGGCGCGGCTGGCCCGTTTATTTTTGACTCAATCGAAGCAAGGCTTTTGCAAAACCTTCCAGATTCCCCTGCCACTGATCGGTATTGCAATATTTTAACGACGTAGAGCAGCACGACTCTAGACGGGTAAGCCCTGCCTCATTTGCTGCTGCTTGTATTGTTTCCATGCTGACGGACAGACCTAGTTGCTTCATGTGCTTAATCCAGTCGGCCTCATAATGCTCGTCTTGTCCATTGATTCGAATGGTAAGATTGACGAAATGAGCATGGCGGGAGCGGTCAATCAGTCGCTTAATCGAAGCGGCTTGGATATCGTTGATGTTTTTGTCAGTAATTGACCATGCTACGTTTCCATCTTCATGATTTGAGGCGGTGACTTGTTCTGTCGATGCAACCTTACTCTTGATCGATTTAATAATCGAAGAAAGAACGTAGCGGCCAGCGACGGAATTGGCAGGTACAGGGTCATTTGTTGCTCTGCAGGTTTCCCAAACCTCGGTGGCAAGCTCGCCAAGGATGCCATCTCCATCTTTGAAATTGGATTCCATCATTGGCCCTCCCAGCGCAGAGCATCCCAGCGGCCCGTGAAGACCATCCAGGCCGCTTTTAGGCGCGTGCCAAGGCAGAGGCCCCAGAAGCCTTCGGGGCGCGCGACTACCATGCTGCCGTCTTCCAATTGGCGACGGACGTAGCCGAGCTTCACGATGTTTTCTGCGCTATGGATATTTGGAACGGTTTTCATTGTTTTTCCTTTTCAAAAGTGAGGCAATACTCAAACATTTCTGTCGCTTGATCGGCAGTGAAAAGATGTGTTCCGATGGGCCAGCTCGGCATGACCGCCGTAAATCTGATGCCGCCATCGGGATTAAAATCAGACGGCAGCGTCCATCCAAGGAAGCGATCAACCATGCCCTTGATGCTGGGGTTGGATTTGATGCGGGGTTCAGCATAAATCGGCTCGCCTGGCGGAATAATCAGATGTCCGAAAACGTCTGTGCCAATGTCGCCGGCGTCGCGCTTGATGCCGGACCATGGGTTGATCAACCAAGCCAATTGACCATGGTATTTGCGGTACTGCTCGGCGTGCGATGGGTAGGGGCGCTCCTTGCCGGTGGCCGGATCGAAGCGCATCAGTGTGTGCTGTTGCTTCACTGTTCTTCTCCTTTTCTGCGTTGTTTCCAATCCTTGACATCACGAACCAGCATCATTGCGTCAGCTATTAGTGTGGCGACATATAGCCATGCTGGCGCCTTGTAGTAGTACAGCAGGCCGAGTGTGATTATCAGCAATGCCAGTTGTACCAGCAGGTAGGTTTTCATACTGACTTCGATTTGCTCAAACTTCATTGTTCCTCCTTGGTTAAAATTACTTCTCGGCCCGCTTTCGGGTGTTGCCGATGTCGCGCCGGCTACTCAAGTGCCAGCCTTTGCAATGCGGGCAGCGGTAGGGCTGCTTGTGGTGGCCGGGGCGGTTCAGCGCGCGCCGTAGTTCTTCCATCGTGGCATAGCGGTGCTTGCCAAGGCACTGGTACTCAGCGGGGTTCTGTGCCATCGGCACCTCCAAAAATATCGAGTTGGCGCGGATCGGTGTCCACCTGCTTATAGATCCACCCGTCCTCACAATCAGGTTGCTGACGCTTCGCCGCTTCCTCGCCTGCCAGCTTACACGTGCTGAACCGTTCATGCTCAAACAGACAACCTTTGCAGCCGCTGTCGTCCTCGTCTAGCACGTTGACCTTGTGCTGGCGCTGGGCGACGAACAGGATGCGGCGCGGATCCAGCGCCATCAGCGGCTCCGCACGCAGGCATGACGGAAGGCCTTGGCCTTTTTCTCGCGCTTGGCCTGGAATGCCACCGCCCGCTGGTCCCCGGCGCCCAATGCAGCACGCCAGCGGCGTTCGGCTTCGGCAATCGAAGTGGCCGGTGGCACCAAGTCGACGCCGCCGTAGGTATGCAGGATCATGCGGGCACCCCCAAGGTGCGCTTGGCGTGCTCGGCGGCGAAGTTCAGCAGTCCCTGTTCCACGAACGGCAGGTGATTCAGGTACAGCGCCAGCGCGCGCCGGATCG
>CAMLGD010000069.1 GCA_946479405.1 uncultured Vogesella sp. | reverse complement strand
AACCAGCGACCTGCGGATTAACAGTCCGTCGCTCTACCAACTGAGCTATCAGGGATTCGTTTCAAGAGCTGCGCATTTTAGGCAGCACTTCGCTTTTCGTCAAGCCTGAAATCACAAACTTTTCAGGCCTGACGGTACTTTCAGCGATTAGCCTTCGTTGCGAGTCTGCACCTGCACCAGCTCGATCGGCGCGACTTCGGCAGCATCACGCACCACTTCGCGGCGACGCTTGCCCTTGGGTTCTTCTGTCACTTCAACAGCTTGCGGCTGTTCGCTGGCCGCGCGTGTCGTCACCATGACCAAGCCCCCCAGCTCCGACGGCACAACGGCTGCTGTTGCAATACCGGCTGCCGGTTCCTCGGTCTTCACTGCGGCAATCACGGCCGTTGCAACATCGGCGACCTCGGCCTGCACCTCAACATCGGTCACTTCAGCCGGCACTTCATCAGCAACGACGTCGGCTACGGCAAGCGGAGCAGGCTCAACAACCTCAGCAAGCTCGACCACCGCAGCGGCAGCCATAGCCACCGGCTCAACGACTACAGTCTGGGCCACATCTTCAGCCGCCACTGCTTCGGGCAGCGACACGATCTGGGCAACTTCCAGTGCAGCTTGCTCGACCGACTCCGCTACAGAAACGGCAATAGCCTGCTCGCTCGCTACTGGTGCCACGGCAATTTCAACTTCCGCCGCCGGCACAACAGTCTCAGACACCACGGCTTGCGCGGCTTCACCATCTACCGCGGTAACATCGCCCTGCTCCGCCGCTACAGCCTCTGCAACAGTCTCGCCATTGGCAACATCATCACGGCGATCACGACGCGAGCGACGACGACGACGCTCACGCGGCTCGCGCTGCTGTTCGCCGGCTTCTGCCGCCTGCGCCTGTTCGCCAGCAGCCACGGCTTCGGCGGCTTGCTCGGCAACTGCCTCACCAGCTACCAGACTGGCTTCAACGTTGGCCGCAACTTGCGCGTCCTTGTTGACATCACGATTGCGCTCGCGACGGCGTTCATTGCGCTGCCCCTGATCACGACCTTCGCGCACCACTTCACCTTCTACCGCTTCGTTACGCGGACTGCTCTCGCGCGGTTCACGGGCCTCACGCGGCTCACGTTCGCGACGCGGCGCGCGCTCCTGACGCGGCGCCTGCTCATCACGAGCCACCGCCTCCTGCGCACCACGGCGACGCTCGTCCTGGCGCGGTTGGCGCTCTTCGCGACCAGCCTCACGATTACCACGCTGCTCGTCACGCTCACGGCGCTGACCGTTGCCACCGTTACGGCGCTCATTGCGCTGACGCGGGCCACGCTGCTCGCGAGCAACTGGCTTCTTGGCTTCCACCTTCGGTTCGGCCACCGGCGCCGGCGCTTCGCCCAGCAGACCCTTGAACCAACCGACAATCTTACCCAGCAGCCCCTCACTAGCAGCAGCAACGGGGGCAGCAGCTTGCACAGGCGCCTGCGGCTCTGCCGCCATCGGCGCCGGCTGTGCCGGGGTAATGCCTTTTACCGCAGCCTCCAGGCGCTCCGGCTTGGCTTTTTCTTGACCGAACGGCAAGACATCAGTCTGCTCCGGCATTTCCACACGACGGTAGCTCGGCGCATCACCCACTTCCGCCAGATCATCATGGCGAACACGCACGATCTGGTAATGCGGAGTTTCCAAGTGCAGATTAGGAATCAGCACTACGGCCACATCAAGACGGGCTTCGATGGAATAGATTTCGGCACGCTTCTCGTTCAGCAGGAACGTAGCCACATCTACCGGCACCTGCGCGTGTACTGCGCCGGTGTTTTCCTTCATCGCCTCTTCCTGAATGATGCGCAGAATGTGCAGGGCGGAGGATTCGATACCGCGAATGAAGCCGATACCGTGACAACGCGGGCAAGGCACATGGCTGGTTTCACCCAGCGACGGCTGCAGCCGCTGGCGCGACAACTCCAGCAGGCCGAAACGGGACAGTTTGCCCATCTGCACGCGAGCACGGTCGTGCTTGAGCACGTCGCGCAGGCGGTTTTCCACGTCGCGCTGGTTCTTCGTGTTTTCCATATCGATAAAATCGATAACGATCAAACCACCCAGGTCTCGCAGACGCAGTTGACGGGCGATCTCTTCCGCTGCTTCCAGGTTGGTGCGGAAAGCGGTGTCCTCGATATCTGCGCCCTTGGTGGCACGTGCCGAGTTCACGTCGACGGAAACCAGAGCTTCGGTGTGGTCGATAACGATGGCACCGCCAGACGGCAGCGTCACACTGCGCGAGAAGGCAGTTTCAATCTGGTGTTCGATCTGGAAACGGGAGAACAGCGGCACCGGGTCTTTGTACAGTTTCACGCGGCCAACGTTATTGGGCATCACGTGGCTCATGAACTGACGGGCCTGCTCGTAGATTTCCTCGGTATCGATGAGGATTTCGCCGATATCCGGCTGGAAGTAATCGCGAATGGCACGAATAACCAGACTGCCTTCCTGCAGAATCAGGAACGGCGCGGACTGGGCACCAGCGGCACCATCAACGGCGCGCCACAACTGCAACAGGTAGTTGAGGTCCCACTGCAGCTCTTCCAGATTGCGGCCGATACCGGCGGTACGGGCGATCAGGCTCATGCCACCCGGCACTTCCAGTTGCGCCAGCAGATCTTTCAGCTCCTGACGCTCTTCGCCCTCGATACGGCGCGAAACACCGCCGCCGCGCGGGTTGTTCGGCATCAGCACCACATAGCGGCCAGCCAGGCTGATATAGGTGGTGAGTGCGGCCCCCTTGTTGCCACGCTCATCTTTCTCGACCTGCACCACAACTTCCATACCTTCGCGCAGCACGTCCTGGATACGCGGACGACCACCGTCGTAGTTCTGAAAATAGGAACGGGCAACTTCCTTGAACGGCAGGAAACCGTGACGCTCGGTACCGTAATCGACAAAGCAAGCCTCAAGGGACGGCTCGATACGGGTGATCGTCCCCTTGTAGATATTGCCCTTGCGTTGCTCCTTGCCAACCGTCTCGATATCAAGATCGATGAGCTTTTGCCCATCAACAATAGCGACGCGCAGTTCTTCTGCCTGCGTCGCATTGAAAAGCATGCGTTTCATTAAAAATTCCCTGTGCGCACACTCACGCAAGGGTTACAGCAAGTATTTGACGGCCCAATGTGTGGGATGGGCGCATTCCGAAAGAAGCGTAGAGTAAAGAGCGCAATACAACGATGTACTAAGCCGACTTCCTGTCTAGTGTCACGTGGCCCCCGGTAGCCGTGTACGGCTTCCGGCTTCTGGATTGCTCCCTCCAGAGGAAATAAACACTGGCGGGAACGAATTGGGTGCGGCAGGCCACGCCGGGTCAAACTTTGCTGCAAACCCCGAAACTGGCTTGGCGTTGCGGGATGGAAACTGGCGTGAGTGCGTCATGCATGTAAATGCATTAACATCGCTACTTTGGGGTGAGCGAGACAACCTTGGCTGCGTCCGGGAAACCGGCGTCAGGTCTGGCAATAAGCCAGCCGGCCAGTCGGTGTTGCGCAGCAGCGCCGCAAACATCCTGTCCGCGACCCTTTACCGGTGAGCTTCTCGCACGAAAACCTAGCGAAAAGCCCACGAAGTATAAGCATTATGACTGACATTCGCAAAGATTCTGTAACCCTACACCGCGTAGACGAAAATGGGGCCGAACAGCGGCTGGATAACTACCTGGTCCGGCTCCTGCGCGGCGTGCCCAAAAGCCACATCTACCGCATCATCCGCTCCGGTGAAGTCCGCGTAAACAAGGGCCGCGCCCGCGCCGACACCAAGCTGGCCATCGGTGACGAAATCCGCGTTCCGCCGATACGCGTAGCCGAGCGTCCGTCCCAGGACGCCGTGCCCGGCTGCGAGTTTCCCATCGTGTACGAAGACGATGCACTGCTGGTCATCAACAAGCCGGCTGGAGTCGCCGTGCATGGCGGCAGCGGCGTGTCGTTCGGCGTGATCGAACAGCTACGCCGCGCACGTCCAGAAGCCCGCTATCTGGAGCTGGTGCATCGCCTGGACCGGGAAACCTCCGGCCTGCTGATGATCGCCAAGAAGCGTTCGGCACTGGTGAAGCTGCATGAAATGATCCGCGAAGACGTGCCACACAAGCGCTACTTCGCACTGGGGCTGGGCAGCTGGCCGGCCGACATCAAGCACGTCAAGCTGCCGCTGCATCGCTTCCACACCCCCAGTGGCGAACGCATGGTACGGGTGGATACCGACCAGGGCATCTACGCGCACACCATTTTTACCGTGCAACAGCGCTACCGGGGATTTACGCTGGTAGAAGCATTGCTGCGCACCGGGCGTACGCACCAGATTCGCGTGCACATGCAGGCCAGCGGCTGTCCGATCGCCGGTGACGAAAAATATGGCGATTTTGCCGCCAATCGCGAGCTGCAGAAGCGCGGACTCAAGCGCATGTTCCTGCATGCGGCCAACCTGGCGCTGCCGCACCCGCTCAGTGGCGAGCCGTTGGAGCTGCACGCCCCGCTACCGGCCGAACTGACCCGTTTTCTGGATACCCTGACACATGAAGCATGAACTTGATCTGATCGTGTTCGACTGGGACGGCACCCTGATGGACTCCACCGCCCACATCGTGCACTCCATCCAGGCTGCCTGCCGCGACCTGGGCCTACCCACGCCGCCGCGCGAACGTGCCAGCCACGTCATCGGCCTGGGGCTGGTGGATGCGATGCGCCACGTCTGCCCCGGCCTGCCGGAAAGCGGCTACCAGGACATGGTGCAAGCCTATCGCCACCACTATCTGTCCGGTGACGAGACCATCGAGTTGTTCGATGGCGTGGTGGAAGGGTTGGCCGCACTGGAAGACGCTGGCTACCTGCTGGCGGTAGCCACCGGCAAGAGCCGTGTCGGACTGGACCGCGTCTTGGCCGCCACCGGCATCGGCAAACACTTCCTTACCACCCGCACCGTGGATGAGTGCCAGTCCAAGCCGCACCCGGAAATGCTGCTACAGATCACCGAGCAGCTGGGTATGCTGCCAGCACGCACGCTGATGGTGGGCGACACCACCCACGACCTGCTGATGGCACGCAACGCCGGCACCATGGCCGCCGGCGTCAGCTACGGCGCCCACCCGCTGGAAGACCTGGAAGATTGCGAACCGCGCGCCATCTTTCACAGTTTTACCGAACTGCAGGCATGGCTACTGTCCGGCAACTGATTGCCGGCAGCGATGCGCTGCTGGAGGGCGGACTGGGAGTGCGCTTCGAAGTGCAACTGATCGGCGAAGCCTCCCCTGCCGCTGCATTTGCCGTACGCTACGCTGGTCAGGTACACGCCTATCTCAACCGCTGCCGCCATGTACCCACCGAACTGGACTGGCAGGATGGCCGCTTCTTCGACTATAGCGGCGACTATCTGATCTGCAGCCTGCATGGCGCTCTATACCTGCCTGAAAGTGGCCAGTGTGTAGCCGGCCCCTGCCACGGGCGCAGCCTGTTCAAGCTGCGGATAGAGGAATGTGACGGCCAGGTATACTATCTGGCCGAAACTGCCAGCTGACATAAGGAATCGATGTGGAACAGGAACCGCACTGGGAACGCCAGTTGATCGAGAAACTGGCCAGCGCCGGCCTGATTGAACAGCGCCGGACACGCCGCTGGAAAACCTTTTTTCGCCTGATGTGGCTTGGTGTCGCTATCGGCGTACTGTTTCTACTGTTCAGTAGCTCGGACTTCGAGCGCGAACACGGCGGCAAACATACTGCTATGGTGGCCCTGGAGGGGGTGATCGACAGCGAGGGCCAAGCTGGCGCCAAACTGGTAGAAGGCCTGAAGCAGGCTTACGACGATCCAAACACCCGCGGCATCATCATCCGTGCCAACAGCCCAGGCGGTAGCCCAGCGCTGTCCGGCATTGCCAACGATGAAATCCGCCTGCTGAAGAAGCGCCACCCGACGGTGCCGCTGTATGTGGTGGTGGAAGAGGTCTGTGCCTCCGGTTGCTACTATATTGCCGCTGCCGCCGACCGCATCTACGTGGACAAAGCCAGCCTGGTCGGCTCCATCGGCGTGATTTCCGAAGGCTTCGGTTTTGACAAGGCAATGGGCAAGCTCGGCATCGAACGCCGCTTGGCCACTGCCGGCAGCAACAAGGGCATGGGCGACCCGTTCTCGCCACAGGACCCACGCCAGGAAGCCATCCGTCAGTCGCTGCTGAACGAGATCCACCAGCAGTTCATTGCCGTGGTGAAACAGGGCCGCGGCCAACGTCTGCACAACGACCCGGACCTGTTCAGCGGTCGCGTGTGGTTGGGCAGCAGCGCCATCCCGCTAGGGCTGGCCGATGGCCTGGGCTCGGTGAATTCGGTAGCCCGCGACATCATCAAGGCCGATACCCTGGTGGACTACACGCCGGATGACGACTTCGCCGGCCGCATTGCGCGCCAGATGGGGGTGATGTTCCGCGGCAGCGTACAAACACTGTTCGATACCCGCTGGCGCTAGACCAGCATCGTAAAAGGTTGGCCGCAGGCCGCATTGTTCTATCCAAGGGGATAACACATGGCGCGACGCCGCAGACAGGAAGAAGAACACGAGAATCACGAGCGCTGGCTGGTTTCCTACGCCGACTTCATCACCCTGCTGTTCGCCTTTTTTGTGGTGATGTACTCCATCTCGCAGGTCAACGAAGGCAAATACCGCGTGCTATCCAGCGCCATGGTGGATGCGTTCCGCGAGGGCAGCCTGGCAATCCAGGCCACGCCGCCGGCCGGCAGCGCCAACACCATGATCGAGCTGCCCAACACCAAGCCGATTGCCACTGCCGTCAAAGGCGAAGCCCGGCTACGGGAGCGGCAAAAGCTGGAAACCCTCACCAGCGGCCTGGCCAAGACACTGTCGCCGCTGATCCAGGGCGGCCAACTGTCCATGCGCCAGGACGACGAAGGGATTCATGTCGAAATCCGCGACACCGCCCTGTTTCCCGCCGGCCAGGCCAGTCCGCTGGGCAACTCGCCGCAGCTGCTGGCCGATGTGGCGCGCCAGCTGGCCAGCGTGGACAACCAGATCCGGGTAGAAGGCTTCACCGACAACACCCCGATCCGCAACGCGATGTATCCGTCCAACTGGGAGCTGTCCGCCGCGCGCGCCGGCAGCATCGTGCGCCTATTCATGGAAAACGGCATTGCGCCGGAGCGGCTGGTAGCCGTTGGCCGCGCCGAGACCAAGCCTGCGGCCGACAACGCCAGCACCGAAGGCCGTGCCAAGAACCGCCGCGTGGCGATTACCATCATTTCCAACACCGCGCTGCCGCAGGATAGCCTGCCGGCAGGCGGCAACCGTGTACCCACTCCGTAACGGCCATGCCGAGGAATCCATCATGACCACGCACATTACAGCGGCCGCCCTGGCGCAACTGTTTACCGATGCCCGCACCCACACCCACTGGCAGGAACGCCCGGTAAGCGCCACCACCCTGCACGAACTGTTCGACCTGCTGAAAATGGCCCCCACCAGCGCCAACTGCTCGCCGGCACGCTTCGTGTTCGTGCAGTCGCCGGAAGCCAAGGCCAAGCTCAAGCCCTGCCTGTCGGCCGGCAACGTCGACAAGACCATGCAGGCCCCGGTCACTGTCATCGTCGGCATGGATATGCAGTTTTACGAGCAGCTGGGCAAGCTGTTCCCGCACAGCCCGGACGCACGCAGCTGGTTTGCCGGCAACGACGCGGTAATCCAGAGCACCGCCTTTCGCAACAGCTCGCTGCAGGGCGCCTACCTGATCATGGCAGCGCGCGCACTGGGGCTGGACTGCGGCCCGATGTCCGGCTTCGACAATGCTGCGGTGGACGCTGCGTTCTTCCCGGATGGCACCGTCAAATCCAATTTCCTGATCAACCTGGGTTACGGCGAGGCCAGCAAGCTGCATGGACGCGCACCGCGTTTTGCCTTCGACGACGCTTGTCAGATCGTCTAACCCCACCAGCCATCGCGCCCGGTTATAATGCCGGGCGTTTTCATATCCCGGAGTTACCATGCTTTACCCCCTGATACGCCCCTTGCTGTTCAAGACCGATGCCGAAAAAGCGCATGAGATGACGCTGAAAATGCTGGATGTCGCCCACCAGCTGCAGCTCACCGGTCTGTTAGCCGGCAAGGTTGGCCGCAATCCGGTAAAGGCCATGGGACTCACCTTCCCCAATCCGGTCGGCCTGGCAGCCGGCCTGGACAAGAACGGCGACCATATCGACGCACTGGCGGCGCTGGGCTTCGGTTTCATCGAGATCGGCACCATCACCCCGCGCCCGCAGGACGGCAACCCCAAGCCGCGCCTGTTCCGCGTGCCGGAGCACCGCGGCATCATCAACCGCATGGGCTTCAACAACAAGGGCGTGGACGTACTGCTGCAGAACGTGCGCCAAAGCCGCTTCAAGGGGATTCTGGGCATCAACATCGGCAAGAACGCCAGCACGCCGATCGAGAACGCCAAGGACGACTACCTGACCTGCCTGGACAAGGTGTACGAATGCGCCAGCTACGTCGCGGTCAATATCTCGTCACCTAACACCAAGAACCTTCGCCAGCTGCAACAGGCCGATGAGCTGTCCGACCTGCTGCTGGCGCTGAAAAACCGCCAGTCACGCCTGGCTGACCAGTACGGCCGCTATGTGCCACTGGCAGTGAAGATCGCGCCGGATCTGGATGCCGAGCAGACTGAGGCTATCGCCCGCCTGCTGATGCAGCACAAGCTGGATGCGGTGATCGCCACCAACACCACGCTATCGCGCAGCGAAATTGCCGGCCACCCGCTGGAACACGAGACTGGCGGCCTGTCCGGCGCACCGGTACGCCAGCGCTCCACCCAGCTGATCCGCAATCTGGCCACTGCGCTGGACGGCGCACTGCCCATTATCGGCGTGGGTGGCATCCTGTGCGGCGAAGACGCGCAAGAGAAGATCGCCGCCGGCGCCACGCTGGTCCAGCTGTATTCCGGCCTGATCTACCGTGGCCCAGGCCTGATTGCCGAGTGCGCCAACGCGCTGCAATCGCGCTGAGCCTGCGGCCAACCCGGCAACGCAAAAGCCCGCCTAGGCGGGCTTTGTTGCATCTGGCGACGGCATTACGCGCCGTCTGCTGGCGGAGGAAACGGCACCCAGCGACCTTCTTCCAGCCGTTCCAGCGGTTGATAGCGCTGCTTGTAGACCATCTTGGGCGATTCGCCAATCCAGTAGCCCAAATACACATGCGGCAGACCCAGACTGCGCGCCAGCTCCACCTGCCACAACACGCCGTACACACCATACGCGGCACCGGAAATATCCGGATCGAAAAAGGTATATACCGCCGACAGGCCATCATCCAGCCTGTCGATCAGGCTCACCATGCGCAGCACCCCGGCCTCGCGGAATTCCACCAGCCAGCTTTCCACCCGGCTTTTCAGGATAAATTCGGCATACTGCGCCGGATCGTCCTCTGACATGCCACCACCATCGTGGCGCGCCTTCTGGTAGCGGCAATACAGCTGGTAGTGTTCTTCGACAAACGCCAGCGGCAGGATGCTACTGACAAGGTTGCCGTGCCGGCGAGAGGTCCGTCTTTGGCTGCGATCCGGCACGAAACGCGCCACCGGGATGCGCACCGGAATACAGGCATGGCAATCATCACAGTAGGGACGATAGGTAAAGTGACCACTGCGACGGAAGCCCAGCCCGACCAGCTTGGAATACACGCTGCTGTCGATGGCATCCGCAGGAATTGCCACTTGCGAACGTGCCTGCCGCGCGTCCAGATAGCTGCAGGCATAGGGTGCAGTGGCGTAGAAATGAATGATGGCTACAGCATCGTCACGATGGCTCATTGCAAAACTCGGTGGCCCACAGGGCAGCAGGTGCTGGCTGTACGGTATACGTTTCGAGTCTAGCAACAAATTCGTCACGGTGGACGAGATGCGCACCCAGGCTTTCCAGGTGCGGCGTAAACATCTGGCAATCGATCATGCCGAAGCCATTGGTGAACAGGCATTCCGCCGCACGCACCAGCGCAATCTTGGAGGCATCGCTGACCCGGTGGAACATCGATTCGCCATAGAACATGCGGCCAACCGCCACGCCATACAGGCCTCCCACCAGCCGGCCCTGCTGCCAGACTTCGGCGGAATGAGCGTGGCCGGCGGCATGCAGTGCGCAGTAGGCAGCAATCATTTCTTCGGTAATCCAGGTGCCGGACTGGCCATCGCGCGGGGCGGCACACTCGCGCACCACCTGCTCAAAGGCGGTATCGAAACGAAAGGTATAAGGCTTGTTGCGCAGCGCCTTGGCCAGCGAGCGGGTTACCCGCACGCCGCCGGGTTCCAGCACCATACGCTGCGATGGCGCCCACCACAGTATCGGGTCGCCGGGAGAAAACCAGGGAAAGATGCCGCACCGGTAGCCGGCCAGCAGCCGGCCACTGGAAAGATCGCCGCCGGCGGCCAGCAAGCCGTCCGGCTCGGTCAATGCGCGCGTCAGCGGAGGAAAAACGTAGGCATCACCCAGAATGGGGATCATCTGCGGTAGGGTTTGTGCTCGGTACTGGCGCACTCGCTGCACTCGCCATACAGGTACAGCGAGTGTTCCTGGATGGTAAAGCCGTGCGCAGCGGCAATACGGTTTTGCAATTCTTCGATCTGCGGGTCGAAGAATTCGGTCACCTTGCCACAGCGGTAGCAGACCATGTGGTCGTGATGGCCGCCCTCGTTCAATTCGTACACGGCCTTGCCGGATTCGAAATGGTGGCGCACCAGAATGCCCGCCTGCTCGAACTGGGTCAGCACACGATAAATGGTGGCCAGACCGATATCCGCATCCTCGGCCAGCAGTTTTTTGTACACGTCCTCTGCCGACAAGTGGCGGTCACTGCTGGTTTCAAACAGATCGAGAATGCGCAGGCGTGGACCGGTGGCTTTCAGGCCGATGCCCTTCAGGTGGCTGGCTTTGTTCATGTGTTTTGCGGTGTATATCGTGGTTGGCGGTCTTCCAGTATGATAAAGCCTTTCAGCAGATTCCCCAAATGTGAAGGCTCTCATGGCAAAACTGCTCAAGCCCGTGCTTATGCTGTCTGTGCTGTTGCTGGCAGGCTGCAGCAGCCTCAACCCGATGAACTGGTTTACCGCGCACCGCATGGATATCCAGCAGGGTAACTACGTGACCGAAGACGCGGTTGCCCGCGTGAAGCCGGGCATGAATCGCTCGCAGGTGCGCTTCCTGCTGGGCACCCCGCTTCTGACCGACATTTTCCACGCCAATCGCTGGGACTACCTGTACCGCATCGAGCGTCCGGGCAAGCCGAGCGAGGAAAAAAACCTGGTGGTGTACTTCAATGCCAATGACCAGGTAGAACGCGTTGACGGCCAGGCCTTCCCGGCGCTGCGCCCGCAACTGGAAGCCAGCAACCCGATTGGACAAATCAAGCAATGAGTACCCTGAACGTCGTTATCGTCGGCGCCGGCGGCCGCATGGGCCGCACGCTGATCGAATCCGTCCTTGATGCTGCCGACACCCGCCTGCACGCTGCGCTGGAGCGTGAAGGCTCCCCGTTCATCGGCCAGGATGCAGGCTTGTTCATGGGCCGCGACACCGGCATCAAGATCAGCTCGGACTTCAACGCTGCACTGGATGGCGCGCATGTGGTGATCGATTTCACCCGTCCGGAAGGCACGCTGGCGCATATGGCAGCCTGCGTGGCAAACAACGTGCAGCTGATCATCGGCACCACCGGTTTTGATGATGCCGGCAAAGCCGCCATCAAGGCTGCTGCCGAAAAAATCGGCATCGTATTTGCGGCCAACTTCAGCGTGGGGGTGAACCTCACCTTCAAGCTGCTGGACATGGCGGCACGCGTACTGAACGAAGGCTACGATATCGAGATCACCGAAGCGCATCACCGCTTCAAGGTGGATGCCCCGTCCGGCACCGCACTGCGCATGGGCGAAGTGGTGGCCGAAGCCCTGGGCCGCGACCTGAAGCAATGCGCCGTCTACGGCCGTGAAGGCGTGACTGGCGAACGCGATCCGGGCACCATCGGCTTTGCCACCGTGCGCGCTGGCGACGTGGTGGGCGACCACACCGTGCTGTTCGCTGCGCTGGGCGAGCGCGTGGAAATCACCCACAAGGCGTCCAGCCGCGCCACCTTCGCCAATGGCGCCGTCCGCGCGGCCAAATGGCTGTCAGCCAAGCCCCACGGCCTGTTCGACATGCAGGACGTACTTGGCCTGCGCTAAGCCCGCCCGATGACCACCCGTTCGTGGTTATTGCTACTGGCCAGCCTTACCGGGCTGGCCAGTGTCGTTTCACTGCTCGCCGGCCACGATGTCAGCAGCAGTGTCGCCGCCTTGCTGCAACTGCCGGGACACGACCCACTGCAGCGCATGCTGCTGCTGGAGCTGCGCCTGCCCCGCGTCATCAGCGCGGCAGCTGCTGGTGCGTTGCTGGCTTGCGCCGGACTGGCCATTCAAGCCCGCTTTCATAACGATCTGGCCGAGCCCGGCCTGATCGGCATTTCCGGCGGCGGCGCCCTCGCTGCCGCGCTGGCACTGGCCGCCGCCTGGCCGGCACAGCTGGTTTCCATGGCGGCGTTTGCTGGCGCCACACTGGCCCTGCTGGCAATCCAGACCCTGGCGCACGGTCGTGCCGCCGCCAAGCTGCTGCTGGCTGGCGTAGCGGTGAATGCACTGTGCGGCAGCCTACTTACCCTGCTGATTACCACCCTGCCCGATGGCGGTCTGCGCAATGTCACCTTCTGGCTTATGGGCAGCTTTGCCGGTGCCAATGCGACGCAAGCAGCACTACTGCTGACGGCAGCCGGCGTGATCGCCTGTTTGCTATGGCGGCAGGCCGCCTTCCTGCAGGCGCTACAACTGGGTGACCGCGCAGCGTTCTACGGTGGTTTCAACGTTGGCCGCGAGGGTTGGCGCACCGTGCTCTTGGCGACACTGGCTTGCGGTCTGGTGGTGGCGCAATGCGGCATGGTCGGGTTTATCGGCCTGATGGCGCCGCACATCCTGCGTCGCCTGATTGGCCTGCAGCTACGGCCATTGCTGCAGCTGACGCCGCTGGCCGGCGCGCTACTGGCGGTGCTGGCCGACCTGATTGCCAGCCAGGCACTGTACCCGGCCGAATTGCCGGTTGGCGTGATTACCAGCCTGGCCGGCGCCCCCTTCTTCCTCTACCTGCTGGCCAGACAGCGAGGCGCACATGCTTGAAGCGCGTGCCCTGTGCCTGCAACAGCCGGCCCGCCTGGATGATGTCTGCGCCACTCTGCGGCCAGGAGAACTCAGCGTCATCCTGGGGCCCAACGGTGCCGGCAAAAGCACCTTGCTTCACCTGCTGGGCGGTGCCATTCGTCCGCTGGCAGGCGAAGTCTGGCTGGATGGCAAGCCGTTGGCCGCGAGTTCTGCCGCCCAGCTGGCGCGGCAGCGCGCATTGGTGGAACAGCAACCGGCCCGGCCCGCTGGCATGGCGGTAGACACCTTGCTGACCATTGGCGCAGTCGAGCACAGCCCGGCGGCCCGGCAGCAGGCCATCGACTACACCTGCATTCACGATCTGCTGCACCGTGATTGCGCCAGTCTGTCCGGTGGCGAGCTGGCCCGCGTCCATCTGGCCCGCGCCCTGCACCAGCTGCTGAGCAGCGATAGCGCATCGCGCTATCTGCTGCTGGACGAGCCCACCGCCGCGCTGGATATCGGTGCGGCCAACCTGCAGCTGGCCAGCCTGCGGCAGATCGCCCGGCAGCACCAGCTGGGCATGGTGGCGGTGCTGCACGATGTCAACCTGGCGGTTCAGCATGCCGATCACGTGCTGCTACTGAAAGCCGGCCGTGCCATGGCCAGCGGCTCTGCCGACAACACCCTGCAGCTGCCATTGCTGCAGGCACTGTACGATACGCCGCTACGCGAACTGCGCGACGACAACGGCCGCCGCGCCTTTATCGCTGGCTAAGTCACCGCTGCGCATCAAAACGACAAGGCCGGGCATCACCCGGCCTTGTCGTTTTGTCATGCGGCCAACTCTTACGCCATGGCCGGTACTTCAGGTTTCACTTCGAAACGCTGCTGCACGCTGCCGTCGGCATCCACGCTTTCCAGCCGGACATCAAACCCCCACAGCCGTGCTACGTGCTTGAGCACCTCCTGCGCGCTGCCATCGTCCAGCGGTTTGCGATTATGCCGGGTATGGCGCAGCGTCAGGCTGCGGTCGCCACGCACGTTTACCGACCACACCTGGATGTTCGGCTCGCGGGAGCCCAGGTTGTACTGCTCGGACAGCATCTGGCGGATGCGGCGGTAGCCGGCGTCGTCATGGATGGCGGCCACTTCCAGCTTATCGTCCTGATCGTCATCGCGAATGGCAAAGAAGCGGAAATCGCGAATCAACTTGGGCGACAGGTACTGCGAGATGAAGCTCTCGTCCTTGAAGTTCTTCATGGCGAACTCCAGCACCGGGCGCCACGGTTGGCCGGCAATGTCCGGGAACCACTCGCGGTCTTCGTCGGTGGGGTGCTCGCAGATGCGCTTGATGTCCTGGTACATGTTGAAGCCCAGCGCATACGGGTTGATGCCGTTGTACCAGCGCGCGGTCACCGGCGGCTGGTACACCACATTGGTGTGGCTCTGCAGGAACTCCATCATGAAGCCATCGGTCACCATCCCCTTCTCGTACAGCCGGTTGAGAATGGTGTAGTGCCAGAAGGTAGCCCAGCCCTCGTTCATCACCTGGGTCTGGCGTTGCGGGTAGAAATACTGCGCCACCTTGCGCACGATGCGCACGATCTCGCGCTGCCACGGTTCCAGCAGCGGGGCGGATTTCTCGATGAAGTACAGCAGGTTTTCCTGCGGCTCGGCCGGAAAGCGCGGTGCGGCGCGGTTGCTGTCATCGCGC
>CAMLGD010000068.1 GCA_946479405.1 uncultured Vogesella sp. | reverse complement strand
GCGCCGGCGATCAGCAGCCCGCCGATCCAGCCGCTGGCGGCCAGCGGCTCGCCCAGCCAGGCCACGGCGAACAGCGCGCCCCACAGCGGCTCGCTGCCCAGCAGCAGCGCCACCTTGCTGGGGCTGGAGTCGGCCAGTGCGCGGTTCATCGCCCAGAAGGCGAACAGGGTGCAGAACACGGTGAGGAAGGCGATTGCCAGCCAGAAGCCGGCGGCGTTCGGCAGTGGCGGCAGGCCGCCGGGCAGCGCCAGGCCGATCAGCAGCGCACCGCCGCCCACCAGCACGCCCTGTACCGCGGTCAGCCCCAGCATGTCGATACCCTTGCCGGCGGTGAGGCGGGTGGCGAGGCAGGTCTGCACCGCGCGCAGCAGTGCCGCCAGCAGCATCAGTGCATCGCCGCTGCTGAGCTGGCCACTGGCGGTGCCGGTGAGCAGCCAGGTGCCCAGCAGCGACACGATGGCGGCCAGCCACAGCCGCGCTGCCGGGCGCTGGCCGAACCATAGCCATTCCAGCGGCGGCGTCAGCAGCAGGCACAGGCTGACCAGAAAGGCGGCATTGCCGGCACTGGTGTGCGCCACGCCGGCGGTTTCGGCAAAGAAGATCGCCAGCAGCCCGGCGCTGGTGGGCAGGGCGGCGGCGACGCTGGCACGGCGTTGCGCGGCCGGCAGGCGCAGCCAGTACGGCAGCAGCAGCAGCGCGGTCAGCAGAAAACGGATGGCGATCACGCCGGCCACCGGGTAGAAGGCCAGCGTGGTCTTCACCACGCTGTAGCTGCTGCCCCAGATCACAGCGGTCAGCAGCAGCAACAGTTCGGCGGGAATCAGGCTGCGGTTCATGGCGGGCTCCTTGCATTGACTTACCCGCAGTATGAAACTGTACCAATACCTTGATAATCGGCCATTCAGGCACAGGATTTGTGCGCCATGAGAACAAATGAACTACTGCCGCTGCTGCCGGATCTGGCGGTGCTGGTGGATGTGGTGGAAGCCGGCTCCTTCAGCGCCGCCGCGCGGCTGCAGGGCAGCACGCCGTCGGCGGTGAGCCGGCAGATCGCGCGGCTGGAGGCGGCGCTGGGGCTGACGCTGCTGGAGCGCAGCACACGGCGGCTGCGGCTGACCAGCGGCGGGCAGGAGGTGCTGCGCCACGCCCGCGACATGCTGGAAGCGGCGCGCGCCGCCTGTGACGGTGCCGCGCGCCACGCCAGCAGCGTCAGCGGGCGGGTAAGGTTGGCCGCACCCAAGGCGGCATTGCGGCAGTTGATTCATCCACAGCTGCCGACGTTGCTGCAGATTTATCCACAGTTGGCGCTGGAATTGCAGGTCACCGACCAGGTGGTGGACCTGATCGCCGACGGCGTGGACATCGCGCTGCGCCTGGGCGATCCGCCGCCGGGCTACGTGGCGCGGCCGTTCATGGAGGTGCGCACTCTGCTGTACGCGGCGCCTGCCTACCTGGCGGCGCACGGCACGCCGCAGCATCCGGCGGAGCTGGTGCGCCACAGCTGCCTGCACCTGGCCGAACTGGCGGGCGACGACGAATGGTGCCTGGTGCGCGGCAACGAGCGGGTGGTGGTCAACGTGCGCGGTCGTTATGCCTGCAACCACAGCGAGATGCGGTGCGATGCCGCGGTGCAGGGGCTGGGCATCGCCTGCCTGCCGGATTTCTCGGTGCGGCAGCAGCTGGCGGACGACCGCCTGCTGCCGGTGCTGCCGGGCTGGCAGCTCTTGGGGCGCTACCAGGGCAGCAGCTGGCTGGTGTACCACGCCGACCGCTACCGCTCGCCGCGGGTGCGTGCGGTGGTGGATTTTCTGCTGGGTATCGCCGCCAGCCTAGGCCAGCAGCGCGCGTAGCAGGCCGATGCCGGCGCAGGCGGCGATCACCGGGATCACGCCGCGGCCGCCCTTGACCAGCGCCCACAGGCTGGCGGCGGCCAGTGCGGCGGCAAACCAGTCGGTGCCGGCGGCGAGGCCATGTGGCCACAGCAGGTGCTGGCCGAAGAACAGCGCCAGGTTGACGATCACCCCCACCACCGCAGCGGTGATGGCGGTCAGCGGTGCGGTAAAGCCCAGCTTGCCACGAGTGTGCTCCACCAGCGGTGCGCCGGCGAGGATGAACAGGAAGGACGGCAAAAAGGTGTACCAGGTTACCCAGCTGGCGGCGACGATGCCGCTGACTGCTGCGCTGCCGGCACCGAACAGCGGCGCGCCGTAGCCACCGACAAAGGCGACGAAGGCCACCACCATGATCAGCGGCCCCGGCGTGGTTTCGCCCAGCGCCAGGCCGTCCATCATCTGCCCGGGTGTCAGCCAGCCGAAGTGCGCCACCGCACCCTGGTAGACGTAGGGCAGCACCGCGTAGGCGCCGCCGAAGGTCAGCAGCGCCGCCTTGGTGAAGAACCAGCCCATCTGCGGCAGCGTGTGCTGGCTGCCGGCCAGCGCAACGGCGGCCAGCATCGGCAGTGACCACAGCAGCGCGCCGGCCAGCGCCAGTCGCAGCAGCTTGCCGTGGCTGTAGCTGGCATGCGGTGGCGGCGGGGTGTGATCGTTGATCAGCGCCTGCTGGTCGTCCTGTGTACCGGCGGCGGTATGGTCCTTGCCGCCGGCAAATACCTGCGGCCAACGTTTGGCGCCCAGCCAGCCGCTGATGCCGGCCAGCAGCACGATGGCCGGGAACGGCAGCGCCAATACCGCCAGCGCCAGCAGCGCGACGGCGGCAATGCCCCACAGCAGCGGGTGGTGCAGGGTGCGGCTGCCGATGCGCCACGCCGCCTGCAGTACGATGGCCAGCACCGCGGCCTTGATGCCGGCAAAGGCGCCGGCCACCAGCGGCAGCTGGCCGAAGGCCATGTATAGCCACGACAGCGCAATCAGGATCAGCAGCGACGGCAGCACGAACAGCACGCCGGCGACGATGCCGCCGCGGGTGCGGTGCATCAGCCAGCCCAGATAGGTGGCCAGCTGTTGCGCCTCCGGCCCCGGCAGCAGCATGCAGTAGTTCAGCGCGTGCAGGAAACGGCGCTCGGAGATCCAGCGCTTGTTGTCCACCAGCTCGCGGTGCATCAGCGCGATCTGCCCGGCCGGGCCGCCAAAGCTGAGAAAGCCAAGCTTCAGCCAGAAGCGCAGCGCATCGCGAAACGGCACGGAGGGGTGGGACATGCTGTTCTCCGGATAGCAAAACACCCCGTGCGTGACGGGGTGTTGGGTACAGGCAAGGTTGGCCGCAGGGCTTGGCTTGCTTATTTTTCGACGAAGGCGCGCTCGATGGCGTAGTGCCCCGGCTCGCCCATGCGCGGCGATTCCTTGAAGCCCAGTTCGTCCAGGATGTGGCAGGTGTCGTCCAGCATCGCCGGGCTGCCGCACAGCAGCGCGCGGTCGGTTTCCGGGTTCAGCTGCGGAATGCCCAGCTGCTTGGCCAGCTCACCGCTCTTGATCAGGTCGGTCAGGCGGCCCTGGTTGCGGAACGGTTCGCGGGTCACGGTCGGGTAGTACACCAGTTTCTCGCGGACCAGCTCGCCCAGGTATTCGTGTTCGGCCAGCTCTTTGGTGATGTAGTCGTGGTAGCCCAGCTCGCTTACCCAGCGCACGCCGTGGATCAGGAAAATCTTGTCGTACAGATCGTAGACTTCCGGGTCCTTGATGATGGACATGAACGGCGCCAGGCCGGTGCCGGTGGACAGCAGGAACAGGTGCTTGGCGTTCGGCAGCAGGTTGTCCTGCACCAGGGTGCCGGTGGGCTTGCCGGAGATCACCACCTTGTCGCCCGGCTGCAGGTGCTGCAGGCGCGAGGTCAGCGGGCCGTTTGCCACCTTGATGGAGTAGAACTCCAGGTGTTCTTCCCAGTTGGCGCTGGCCACGGAGTAGGCGCGGATCAGCGGCTTGCCGTTCACCTCAAGACCGATCATCACGAACTGGCCGTTGATGAAACGCAGACCCGGGTCGCGGGTGCAGGTGAAGCTGAACAGGGTGTCGTTCCAGTGGTGAACGGACTGGACGGTTTCGGTCGAGAGGGTAGCCATGTGTGTTTGTCTCTACATGCGGCGGTAATTCAACAGGGGGGCATTCTACCTCAGCTGCCAAATAACTGCTTGGACGGAAAGGTTCTGTCTTTATTGCCTTTTTTGATGTTGCTCAATTTATATAATGATATACATTCCCAATCAGCAGGCAGGGCGGGGCTATCAGGCTGTCGGACAGGTGTACTTGCCCCGCTACAGGCCGCGCGCTATGTTGCTGTGCAACAACAGGCACAAGAGGTCATGACGATGAAACTGTGTGTGATTACCGGCGACGGCATCGGCCAGGAGGTGGTGCCGCAGGCCGTGCGCGTCTTGCGTCAGCTGCTGCCGCAACTGCAGACGGTGGCGGCGGATGCCGGCTGGGAAACCTTTCAGCGCAGCGGTAACGCGTTGCCGCCGGCCACGCTGGCCGCCGCCCGCGATTGCGGCGCAGTGCTGTTTGGCGCGGTGAGCTCACCGGCGCACAAGGTGGCCGGCTACCGCTCGCCCATCGTGCAGCTGCGGCGCGAGCTGGGCTGCCACGCCAACCTGCGGCCAACCTTGAGCCTGCCCGGCTGCGGCGACGCCGGTATCGACCTGCTGATCGTGCGCGAGAACACTGAGGACCTGTACATCGGCGAGGAGCAATCCGACGGCGACACCGCCACCGCCATCAAGCGCATCACCCGTGCGGCCTCGCAGCGGGTGGCGCACAGCGCCTGCGAGCTGGCGGTGGCCGAGGGCCGTCAGCGGCTCACCATCGTGCACAAGGCCAATATCCTGCCGCTGACCGATGGCCTGTTCCGCGATGTGGCGCGGCAGGTGGCGGCGGATTATCCGCAGCTGCAGGTGGACGAGCTACTGGTAGACACCGCGGCGCTGAAGCTGGCGCAGGCACCGCAGACGTTCGATGTGCTGCTGGCGCCCAATCTGTACGGCGACATCCTGTCCGATCTGGCCGCCGCGTTCGGCGGTGGACTGGGCGTGGCGGCATCGTTGAACCTGGGGGCCGATGCCGCCATTGCCGAGCCGGTGCATGGTTCGGCGCCGGACATCGCCGGGCAGGGCATTGCCAACCCGGTGGCCAGCCTGCTGTCGCTGGCGCTGCTGTTGCGCCACTGGTGGCAGTTGCCGGCGTTGGCCGCACGGCTGGAGCAGGCGGTACGCGCCACGCTGGCAGCCGGCACGCGCACGCCGGATCTGGGCGGCAGTGCCGGTACTGCCGGCTTCTGCGATGCAGTGATTGCGCGGCTGTAGCGGGGGTTGCGGCTGTGCTTGCGCTGGCAGTGATGACCTTGGCGCTGCTTGTCTCTTGCCGGCGGGAAAGGCATTGGCCGCTCGCGCCATTGCCATTCCGCTTCCGCTACTGCGGCCCGATGCCCTGCTGGTTGACACTGCGCCCTGCGACAAGGTGTCGCATTCCGTCGTCACGGCCGTAGCGCTACAGTGGCGATGGCGGGAAGGCGTTCCCGCTCTCCAAGATAGCGATCCACACAGCCGCCGCCCGCCAGCCGGGCAGCGGCTGTTTGCCGTGCGACAAAACGCCGCAGCCGGCTCCCGCCGCGCAGGGCAATGCTAAAGTGGCGGCCATGAACGTCATTGCGCCCCCCATCCCGTTTGCCGCCAACCTGGGCCTGATCCAGCGGCGTATCGCCCAGTTGCGCTGGTTGATGCTGCTGCTGGCATTGCTGCTCTGGCCGCTGGGTCACTGGCAGGGTTTAAGCCTGCCATGGCTGTTGCTGGTGCAGGCATGGCTGACGCTGCTGCTGGTCAATCTGGCATTGCCGTGGCTGGCGCGGCGCGGCGTGCGGCCGCGGCGCCTGCTGGCGCTAGGGCTGGCTGCCGATGTGCTGGTGCTCACCGAGCTGCTGGCCTTCAGTGGCGGTGCGGCCAACCCGCTGGCCTCGCTGTACCTGCCGCCGGTGCTGTTCGGCGCCTTGCTGCTGCCGCCGCGCCAGGCCTGGGCGCTGGCGCTGGCGAGCCTGTCTGCCTATGCCTTGCTGTTTGTCTGGCACCTGCCGTGGCCGCTGGCCGGCGGCGATGCCGCCTATGCCTTCCGTCTGCATCTGGTGGGTATGTGGCTGACCTTTGCTGCTTCAGTGCTGCTGCTGACCGGCTTTGTCTCCTACCTGGCGGCGCAGTTGCTGCGGCGCGAGGCAGCACTGGCGGCGGCGCGCGAAGCGCAGCTGCGCAACGAGCAACTGGTGGGGCTGGGGGTGCAGGCGGCATCGGCCGCGCACGCCCTGTCCACGCCGCTAGGCACGCTGACACTGCTGTGTGACGAGCTGCTGCACGACGCCAGCGCGTCCCAGCGCGACGACTTGCTGCTGATGCAGCGTCAGTTGCAGTTGTGCCGTGAGGCGCTGCTGCAGCTGAAAGCCGGCAGTGGCGGCGCCGGCAGTGCACTGCCGCTGTGCACGCAACTGGCGCAGCAGTTGCAGGGCTGGCACAGCACACGACCGGAGGTGCGACTGCTGCGCCAGGGGCTGACCGAGGGCGGCCCTGCGCTGGCGCTGGACGCCCGTTTCTGGCCGGCGTTGTTCAATCTGCTGAACAACGCCGCCGATGCTGGTGGTGGCGAAGTCGAGCTGACGGTAGCGCTGGAGCCAGGCTGGCTGCGGCTGGAGATTCACAACCGCCACGGCCGGCTGAGTGCGGTGCAGCTGCAACATGCCGGGCTGGCGCCGCTGGATTCCGACAAGCCGGCCGGGCTGGGCTTGGGGGTGTTGCTGTCGCATGCCACGCTGTCGCAGCTGGGCGGGGAACTGAAACTGGATAACGCGGCAGCCGGCGGGGTGCGCGCCACCCTGCGCCTGCCGCTGGATGGCGAGCATGCACACACTGCTGATCATTGATGATGACGACACCTTTGCCACGGTATTGGCGCGCAGCCTGAGCCGGCGCGGTTTTAGCGTGCGGCATGCGGCCAACCCGGCGGCAGCGCTGGCCGCGGTGGCAACCCCGCCGGACGGCATCGTGCTGGATCTGAACCTGGCTGGCGACAGCGGCCTGCGGCTGTTGCCGCAACTGCTGCAGCGCGCGCCGGCGGCACGGCTGCTGGTGCTGACCGGCTATGCCAGCATCGCCACCGCGGTGGAGGCGGTGAAACTGGGGGCGGTGAACTACCTGGCTAAGCCGGCGACGGTGGATGACATCCTGGCGGCGCTGGGGCAGGTGGCGGCCAACCCGACACTGCCGATCGGCAGCCAGCCGATGTCGCTGAAGCGGGTGAGCTGGGAGCATCTGCAGCGGGTGCTGGCCGAGCACGGCGGCAATGTTTCCGCTACCGCGCGGGCGCTGGGCATGCACCGGCGCAGCCTGCAGCGCATGTTGGCCAAGCGGCCGGTAAAAGACTGAAACCGTTTGGATATGCCGCCTTATGACGGCTAAGTCCCTGATAAAAAAATGGACAGGCTAGAGCAATTACGCTAAATTGTGCAGCGCACTCAAGCCGAAAGGTTTTTGTGGTGTTAGCCCCTCGAAGCATCGATCCGGCCCCTCGCCGGCGAGATGTTTCTTCCTCGTGTTGGCCCCTGCGGAAACCCACAGGGGATTTTTTTTGCCCGCGCGCCGGGCATCAGCCGCCGTCCCCCAGCCGCGCCTGCCACTGCGCCAGGTAGCCGGCCAGCGCATCCAGCGGCAGCGGTTTGGCAAACAGATAACCCTGCGCCGTATCGCAACCGATCTTGGCCAGGAATTCTGCCTGTTCCGCCGTTTCCACCCCTTCTGCAGTAATGCTCAGCATCAGGCTGTGCGCCAGCGTGACGATGGCGCGGCAGATGGCGCAATCGCGCACCGCCTCCGGAGTGTCCTTCACGAAAGAACGGTCTATCTTCAGCCGGTCGATGGTCAGGTGCTTGAGCAGCGCCATCGACGAATAGCCGGTGCCGAAGTCATCGATGGAGATGCTGACGCCCAGCGACTTCAGTTCGCCTAGCACCCGCTGGCTGTCTTCCATGATCTGCAGCGTGCTCTCGGTGACTTCCAGTTCCAGCAGGTGCGGGTACAGCCCGGTTTCCAGCAGGATCAATCCCACCTTGCGTACGAAGTCCGGCGCGGCAAATTGCCGTGCCGACACGTTGACCGCCACCCGCAGCGGCAACGGGTAGCTGTCCTGCCATTGCCGTGCCTGCTCGCAGGCGCTGCGCAGCACCCATTCGCCAATGTCGTGGATCAGCCCGCATTCCTCGGCAATGGTGATGAAGCTGTCCGGCATGATCAGCCGGTCCGGCTCGCGCCAGCGGATCAGCGCCTCGAACCCCATCAGCTGCGCCTCGCCCAGCGCGATCAGCGGCTGGTAATGCAGCTCGAATGCCTGCCGGCTCATGGCCTGGCGCAGTCGCTGCTCGGTCTGCATCCGCAGCCGCACCTTGTCGGCCATGCCGTCGTTGAACAGGCAGAAGCGGCGTTTGCCCTGGATCTTGGCTTCGTACATGGCACTGTCCGCGGCGCGCAGCAGCTTGTCGATTTCCAGCCCGTGCTGCGGAAACAGCGCGATACCGATGCTGCAGCTGATCACCACCGGCTCGTCGCTGAGCAGGATCGGGGTTTCCAGCTTGGCAATCAGGCGGCTGGCCAGCGTGGTGCATTCTTCTTCACCGCTGCCGGGGCAGACGATGAAGAATTCGTCGCCGCCAAAACGGGTGGCGATGTCGCCGCGGCGGATGGTCTCCTTGATGCGCGCCGCCACGATCTGCAGCAGGCGGTCACCGGCGGCGTGCCCGAGGCTGTCGTTCACCAGCTTGAAACCATCCAGATCGATGAACACCAGGCCCAGCGTCTGCTGGTGGCACAGCGCACGGTCCAGCTCGATTTCCAGCTGGTCCTGCAGCAGGTGGCGGTTTCCCAGCCCGGTCAGCGCATCGTGGAACGCCATGTGGTTGAGCTCGCGCTGCGCATTGTGGATGCCGGAGATGTCCGAGCAGGCAATGATGAAGTGCGATAGTTGGCCGCTGTCGTCGTGTACCGCGCAGATATGCTCCCACACCGGGAACAGCTCGCCGCCATTGCGCCGGCACAGGATCTCTCCGTTCCACAGCCCGTGCTGCTGCTGCCCCAGCTGCTGGTAGAACTCCAGGCTGTGCTGCCGCTCGTGCAGCAGCTGGTCGATATTCTGCTGCAGCAATTCGCTCAGGCTGTAGCCGGTCATGCGCAGGAACGCCGGGTTGGCGATCTGGATCTGGCGCTGCGGCGAGACGATGGCGATGCCCTCGGCGGTGGTGTGGAACACCGCGCTGGCCTGACGCAGTTTTTCCTCCATCTGCACCCGCTCGGTGACATCGCGCAGTACGCCCACCAGCTTGGTGTGGCCGCTAGCCTGGCCGTGGAATTCACGTGCGTTCAGCTCCACCCATGCCGCTTCGCCATCCGGGCGCTGCAGGCTGGCGATAATCTCTGCCTGGCCACGCTGTTGCAGCATGGTCAGCAGTTTGTCGCGGTCGGTCTTGGCCAGCAGGCGCATGAACGACGGCGCATTGTCGCGCAGCGTGCCGGGGCGGATGCCGGTGAGCTGCTGGATGTGGCCCTGGCTGAAGAAGGTGGATTGCTGGGTATCCCACTCCCAGATGCCCAGCTTGGCCGTTTCGATGGCCATTTCCAGCCGCCGGTGCTGGTCGCGCGTTTCCGATTCGGCGGCGCGGCAGGAGAACGCCATGCGCAGCGTGGCGTTGAGTTCGCGCAGCTCGAACGGCTTGAGCAGATAACCATAGGGTGCGCTTTGCTCCGCCGCCTTCAGGGTGTTTTCCTCTGCATAGGCGGTGAGGAACACCACCGGGATGTCCAGCTCCTGCCGCAGCACGGCGGCGGCCTCGGTGCCGCTCATCGGGCCGTCCAGATGGATGTCCATCAGCGTCAGGTCCGGCTGCAGCTCGCGGGCGCGGGCGATGGCTTTTTCGCCGGACGAGCTGATGTCTATCACCTCGAAGCCCAGGCTGCGGATGCATTCCTTCAGGTCCAGCGCCACGATGCGCTCGTCTTCGACGATCTGGATGCGATGGCTCATGGCGTTTCTCCCGCCACCAGGGATGGAAAGTACAGCTCAAAGTGAGTGCCCTGCTGCGGCTGGCTGTGTACTTCCAGCCGGCCTTGCAGCTGGTCGGCCAGCATCGGCAGCAGCTGGAAGCCCAGGGTGCGGCTTTCGCCCAGCACCACATCCGGCGGCAGCCCGCTGCCGTCATCGCGGATGGTGAGGCGGTTGTCCGGCTCGCCCGGCAGCAGCTGCAGGTGCAGCGTGCCGTGGCCGCGCTCGGTGAAGGCGTGCTTGAAGGCGTTGGTGATGATCTCGTTGACCAGCAGCCCCAGCGGGATGCTCTGCTGCAGCTCCAGAAATACCTCTTGCGGCGGCGGGGCGAACTGCACCGTCACCTTGCGCTGGCTGTCGGCCAGCGAGTGCTGCAGCAGCATCAGCAGCCGTTCCAGATAGGTGGTCAGCGGCACGCGCGAAAAGTCGCTGCGTTCGTACAGCAGCTGGTGGATCAGCGCCATCGACTTGACGTGGTTCTGGCTTTCCACCAGTGCCACCCGCACCGGCGCGGCGGCATTGCGCGCCTGCAGGTTGAGCATGCTGGAGATCACCTGCAGGTTGTTTTTCACCCGGTGGTGCACTTCGCCCAGCAGTACGGTTTTTTCTGCCAGTGCTTTTTCCATCGCCTGCTGCGCCTGGTAGCGCGCGGTGACGTTGGTGATAGACGCCAGCGTCAGCAGCTGGCCATCGATTTCCAGCGGGTTGAGGCCGATTTCGCACGGGAAAGTGGAGCCGTCGCGGCGCACGGCAAACAGCGGTTTGCGGTTGGCCATGTCGCGGGTAGAGGGATTGGCGAAGAAGTGCTGGACCAGCCCCTGGTGCTGGCTGCGTACGCTGTCCGGCAGCAGGCGGTCGAAACCGTGGCCGATCAGCTCCTCGCGCGTGTAGCCGAACAGCTCTTCCATGCGGCCGTTCACCAGCCGGATCACGCCCTGGCTGTCCACCATCATCAGCGCATCCGGCGTGGCTTCCACTACCTGGCGGAAGTGGGTCTCGCTCTGTCGTAGCGCCTGTTCGCTGCGGGTGCGGCCGCTGATGTCGTTGGCCGAGCCCACCAGGTGGGTGATGTCGCCATTGTCGTCGCGCAGTGGCGCCAGCATGAAATCCAGCGTCATGCGGCTGTCGTCCTGCATGCGCACGGTGATGTCGCGGCGCACGGTGTCGCCGCCGGCGGCCTGCTGCACCAGCTGGTGCGCCAGCTGCTGCATTTCGGCGCTGAAATTCCACCAGAAGGTATCCCACAGCTTCAGCCCGCGCACGCTGTCCAGGGTGATGCCGGCGGCTTCCAGCGGCGCGCGGTTGACTTCCTGCAGCGTGCCGTCCGGGGCGATTACGCCGACAAAGGTGAACAGGCTGTCCAGCACGCGGCGGATATGTTGTTCGCTGTTGCGCAGCCGGCGCGCGGTGTCGCGGGCGTGGGTCACGTCTTCCACCATGGCGATGATGCCGGTCACCGCGCCAGCCTGCAGATAGGGGTGGTAGCTGGCATTCCACAGCCGGTAGTGGCCGGAACCAGGTGGCACCTCGGCGCATGCCTCGAAGTTGCGGCGGGCCTGGCCGCTGGCCATCACGTCGCGCATGATGGCTTCCAGCTGCTCGCCCACGTCCGGCAGCACGTCGTGCGGGGTACGGCCGATGTGGCTGGCAATGCTGTGACCGTTGGAATCGGCCAGCAGCTGGTTGATATGCAGGTAACGCAGCGCGTCATCCAGTATCGCAATACCGATGGGGGCGGTTTCCAGCAGGGCCAGCAGCAACGGGTCGCTGGCGGGGGGCGTTGTCATGGCAGCTCGGACCCGGGCGGTTGGCTATAGCTTCAGCGTAGCCGCAAAGTCTGACAAAACAATGTCATTACAGTGTAGATGTCATCACCGCGGCCAGCATGCCGGCGCTCGACCCTGGCACGACGGGCAGCCGCGCTGCATCGGCCAGCCGGCGGTGGTGTCGGTGTGACGGGGCTCTACGCTGCGCTGCTTACAGCCACTTGCCCGGATTCATGATGCCTTGTGGGTCGATGGCGCGCTTGAGCGTGCGCATCAGTGCAAGTGCCGCCGGGTCCTTGTACTGTGCCAGCCAGTGGCCCTTGAGCTGGCCGACGCCGTGCTCGGCGGCCAGGGTGCCGCGGTGGCGGTACACCTGTTCGTACACGATGGCATTCACTGCCTCCTCGTCGTCGAACAGCTGGACATTGCCCGGCCGGGTGTAGCTGATGTTGTAGTGCAGGTTGCCGTCGCCGGCATGGCCGAAGGCGATGATGCGCACGCCGGGAAACGCCGCCTGCAGCGCTGCGTCGCAAGCGGCCAGAAAGGCGGGTATCGCCGAGCTGGGCACGCCGATATCGTGCTTGATGCTGGCGCCGTCACGCTTCTGCGTTTCCGACATATCCTCGCGTAGCTGCCACAGCCGCTGCCGCTCCGCCTCGCTGTGCGCCAGCACGCCGTCGCCAACGTTGGCCGCATGCGCCAGCCAGTCTTCGAACGCCGCCTGTAGCGTGGCCGGCGCGCCGCTGTCCGACAGCTCCACCAGCAGCGCCCATGGCGCGAAGAACGGCACCTTGCCCGGCTGGTATTTGTGCAGCAGCCGCTGGCAGGCTTCCGACATCATTTCAAAGGTAGTGAGGCGGTCGCCAAAGGCGTCCTGCAGCGCGGTGAGGGTGGCAATCGCCGCCTCGGCGCTGTCTACCGCCAGCATGGCGGTGGCGCGTGCGGTCGGCAGCGGGTAGAGCTTGAGCGTGGCGGCGGTGATCAAGCCCAGCTGGCCTTCGGCGCCGATGAACAGCTGCTTTACATCCAGGCCGCTGGTGTCCTTGCGCAGGCTGGACAGCGCATCCAGCAGCGTGCCGTCCGGCAGTACTACCTCCAGTCCCAGCGCCAGCTCGCGCATGGTGCCGTAGCGCAGCACTGCCAGCCCGCCGGCATTGGTGGCCAGGTTGCCGCCGATCTGGCAGCTGCCTTCCGACGCCAGCGACAGCGGGAACAGGCAGCCGGCCGCCGCCGCCGCCTGCTGCACCGCGGCCAGGGTGACGCCGGCTTCCACGGTAATGGCGCGGCCGGCGACATCCACGTCGCGCACGCGGTTCAGCCGCCGCATGGCGATCACCAGCTGGCGGCCGCTGCCGTCCGGGGTGGCGGCGCCGCAGGTGGAGGTGTTGCCGCCCTGCGGCACGATGGCGATACGCTCCGCCGCACACAGCTGCACCAGCGCCGCCACCTCTGCGCTGCTGGCCGGCAGCGCCACCGCCAGCGGCCGGCCGTGGTAGCGGCCACGGTAGTCGCTGACGAAGGGGGCGACATCATGCTCGGTGGTGAGCAGGTTGGCCGCACCAACGATGGCAGCCAGGCGGGAGAGGAGATCGGTCATCGGCAGGCTTTCTTTACGACAGGGTCAGGCGTCGGTGTCTTCCGGCTCGGCAAAATCCGGCGCCAGCAGGCTGTCCGGATGTGCCCAGCCCGGCTGTGCGGCAAGGCGTGCCAGCCAGGCGGCAACATGCGGCCAAGCTTGGATATCGATACTGGCATCCGCCGCCCACCACAGGTAGGCACTGGCCGACAGGTCGGCGATGGAGAGGCCGCTGGCCAGCAGGTAGTCCTGCTGTGCCAGCTGGGCGTCCAGCACGTCCAGATCGCGGCGGCAGCGCGCTTCCAGCCAGGTCAGCACTTCCGGCGGCTGCGGTTCGAACTTGCGGGCAAAGCGCAGATTGGGCAGCGACAGGCCGATGCGGTTGGCCTCCCAGCTCAGCCACTCGCGGATGCCCTGTTTGTCGCCGGGGCGGCCGGCCAGCACGCCTTCGCTTTCCGCCAGCCATTGCAGGATGGCGTTGGACTGCACCATGGCCACGCCGTCCACCACCAGTGCCGGCACCTCGTCCCAGCGGCTGGCGGCACGGAACTCGTCCGGCCGTGCCGCGCGCGGCGTGGCCAGATCGACATGGCGGTATTCATGCGATACATCGCCCAGCACCAGTGCCAGGCGGACTTTGTAGCTGTGGCCGGAATCGCGGTTGCCGTACAGGATCAGGTTGCTCATGGTGGCGGGCTTGGCAGGCTAAAAGCGCGATCATACGCGGCTGCCGCCCGCGCCGGAATGGCTACCAGCCCAGCTGCTGCGGCAGCGCCAGCAGCCACAGCAGCAACTCCGCTCCCAGCCACCACAGCAGCGCGACATAGCCCCACGCCAGCACGGTGGTGACATAGCCGGCCAGCAGCATGCGGCCATCGCGCACCCGCAGCCCCCACGCCAGCAGCACGGTAGCCAGCGCCGGCACCACATTGTCGAACGACACCATCGGCACCGGCGTCATCATCGCCAGCCCGGCCAGCGCCAGCATCACGCCGTTGAGGCGGCGGCTGCGTACATCGGACAGCCGCAGCAGCCGAGGCTGGCTGATGCGCGCCAGCCGGGCGGTGAGCCGTGTCACCTGTCTGGCCAGCGGTTCGCTGAGTTTGCCCGGCAGCCGCCGCTGCTGCAGCCAGCGCGGCAACGGCAGGCAGCGGCCAAGAAAGATGCTGGCCGCCACCAGCACGCAGAACGCCGCCACGGTGGTGGCCATGCCGGGGATGCTCAGCGGCAGGATCAGCGGCAGTGCCAGCAGTCCCAGCCAGGTGAGCTGTTGCCGCGGGTGGCGGCCGATGGCTTCGCCCAGGGTGTGGTGGTGCAGGTGGTTGGCCGCAAGGGCGACGCGCACCCAGGCGGTGCGTGGGGTAGGGTGATGCGGTGGCAGCATGACAATCCGGCGGCAAGTGGCAGATTGGCTGCGACCGGACGGTGGGTATTTGGTTGCATGCGGCCAACCTTTCGCGTTGGCCGCAGCGATTTACTTCTGCCAGTAGGTCTTGACGTTGACGAACTCGTACAGCCCGAACTCCGACAGCTCGCGGCCATAGCCGGAGGCCTTCACCCCGCCAAACGGCAGCCGCAGGTCGGAGCTGGTGTAGCGGTTGATGAACACCGCACCGGCTTCGATATCGC
>CAMLGD010000067.1 GCA_946479405.1 uncultured Vogesella sp. | reverse complement strand
TGCCGCGCCCGCGGCGTGCTGTTCCACGTGGACGCCGCCCAGGCCACCGGCAAGGTGGAGATCGATCTGGACAAGCTCAAGGTCGACCTGATGAGCTTCTCCGCGCACAAGACCTACGGCCCGAAAGGCATCGGCGCGCTGTACATCCGCCGCAAGCCGCGCGTGCGTCTGGAAGCGCAGATGCACGGTGGCGGCCACGAGCGCGGTTTCCGCTCCGGCACCCTGGCTACGCACCAGATCACCGGCATGGGCGCCGCCTTCCGCATCGCCCGTGAAGAAATGGCCAGCGAAAACGCTCGCATCGGCGCGCTGCGCGACCGCCTGTGGGCAGGCCTGCAGAGCATCGAAGAGGTATACCTCAACGGCGACATCAAGCAGCGCGTACCGCACAACCTGAACGTGAGCTTCAACTTCGTCGAGGGCGAAAGCCTGATCATGGCGATCAAGGAGCTGGCGGTATCCTCCGGTTCCGCCTGTACCTCCGCCTCGCTGGAGCCGTCCTACGTGCTGCGCGCACTGGGCCGCAACGACGAACTGGCGCACAGCTCGATCCGCTTCTCCATCGGCCGCTTCACCACCGAAGCCGACATCGACTTCACCGTGCAGCTGCTGCAGCAGAAGATCGGCAAGCTGCGCGAACTGTCGCCGCTGTGGGAGATGTTTCAGGAAGGCATCGACCTCAACACCATCGAGTGGGCCGCCCACTAAACCGTTTTGATGATGCGGCCAACGTTACAGGGTTGGCCGCACGCAGGAGAAGATCATGGCATACAGCGACAAGTTGATGGACCACTACGAAAACCCGCGCAACGTGGGCGCTTTCGACAAGGGTGACGAATCGGTTGGTACCGGCATGGTGGGTGCACCGGCCTGTGGCGACGTGATGAAGCTGCAGATTAAGGTAAACGAAGCCGGCGTAATCGAAGACGCCAAGTTCAAGACCTACGGCTGTGGCTCTGCCATTGCCTCCAGCTCGCTGGTCACCGAATGGGTGAAAGGCAAATCGCTGGACGAGGCACTGGCGATCAAGAACACCGCGATCGCGGAAGAACTGGCGTTGCCGCCGGTGAAGATCCACTGCTCGATCCTGGCCGAAGACGCGATCAAGGCCGCCGTCGCCGATTACAAGCAAAAGCACGTGAAATGATCCCGGGCGGGCCACCAGCCCGCCGGTAGCAGAAGGCAGAAGCATTATGGCAATCACGCTTACCGAACGCGCAGCAACCCACGTCAGCAACTTTATCGCCAAGCGCGGTAAAGGCCTGGGCATCCGCCTGGGGGTGAAGACCTCCGGCTGCTCCGGCATGGCCTACAAGCTGGAGTTCGTCGATGTCGCCAGCGACGAGGACGTGACTTTCCAGAGCCACGGCGTCACCGTGTTCACCGACGCCAAGAGCCTGGCCTACCTTGACGGCACCGAGCTGGACTACGCCAAGGAAGGCCTGAACGAAGGCTTCCAGTTCAATAACCCGAACGTGAAAAACGAGTGCGGTTGCGGCGAAAGCTTCAACGTTTAAACCCGCTCCCTGTCACCGGCTATGCCGCCTCCACGCGGCAGGGCCGGTTTTGACGTTATTCACCCCGGTTTTTGCAGAAAGCCCGCATGTCCGCCGACTTCTCGCAGGATCATTTCGCCCTGTTCCAGCTGCCGCGCCGCTTCCGCATCGATAATGCGCAGCTGGACAGCGCCTGGCGCACCGCCGCTGCCGCCGCGCACCCGGACCGCTTTGCCGCCGCCGGCGATGCCGAAAAACGCGTGGCACTGATGCAGGCCACCCGCATCAACGAAGCCTACCAGACGCTGAAATCGCCGCTGGCGCGCGCGCGTTACCTGCTGCAGCTGGCCGGCGTGGATACCGCCGAGGAAACCAACACCAGCATGCCGCCGGCGTTCCTGATGGCGCAGATGGAATGGCGCGAGAGCATCGAAGATGCCCGCCACGGCAAGGATGTGGCCGCGCTGGAGGCACTGACCCGCCAGTTGCGCAGCGACGTGAAGGCACTGGAAGACGAATTGGCCACGGTGCTGGACGATGCGGCAGACCATACCAGCGCCGCGCTGCTGGTCCGCAAGCTGCGCTTTCTGGAAAAACTGGACCAGGAAATCGGCGACGCCATTGAAGCGTTGCTGTACTGAACCGAACAAACCTCAGGTTGGCCGCGGCCAGCCTTTGCACAAAGTAAGCTGACCCGACATGGCCCTACTGCAAATCGCCGAACCCGGCCTCTCCGCCGCCCCGCACCAGCATCGCCTGGCGGTGGGTATCGACCTGGGTACCACCAACTCGCTGGTTGCCACCGTGCGCAGCGGCAGTGCCGTGGTACTGCCTGATGAGCAGGGCCGCAATCTGCTGCCGTCCGTGGTGCGCTACGCGCCGGATGGCAGCACCGTGGTCGGTTACGCTGCACAAGCCGAGCAAAGTCGCGATGCCAACAACACCATCGTGTCGGCCAAGCGCTTCATGGGCCGCGGGCTGGCCGATCTGCAAGACGTTGGCCGCAGCCCGTATCGCTTTGTCGATGCGCCGGGCATGGTGCAGCTGGTGACTCGTGCCGGCAACAAGAGCCCGGTGGAAGTCTCCGCCGACATCCTGCGCACGCTGAAAAACCGCGCCGAAGCCAGCCTCGGCGGCGATCTGGTCGGCGCAGTGATTACCGTGCCGGCCTACTTCGACGACGCCCAGCGCCAGGCCACCAAGGACGCAGCCAAGCTTGCCGGCCTCAATGTGCTGCGCCTGCTGAACGAACCCACCGCTGCCGCCATCGCCTACGGCCTGGACAACGGCGCCGAGGGCACCTACGTGGTGTACGACCTGGGTGGCGGCACCTTCGACGTGTCGGTGCTGTCGCTGTCGCGCGGCGTGTTCGAGGTGCTGGCCACCAGCGGCGACTCCTCGCTCGGCGGCGACGACTTCGACCACCGCATTTACTGCTGGGTATTGGAGCAAGCCAACCTGCACGGGCTGACCGCGCAGGACACCCGCCTGCTGCTGACCCGCGCCCGCGAAGCCAAGGAAGCGCTGAGCGAGCACGCCACCACCCGCATCACCGCACTACTGTCCGATGGCCTGACCGTGGATCTGGAGCTGTCGCAGGGCATCTTCCACGACATCAGCAAGACCCTGCTGGACAAGACCCTGCTGCCGGTACGCAAGGCACTGCGCGATGCCAAGATCACCATCGACGACGTCAAGGGCGTGGTGATGGTGGGCGGCGCCACCCGCATGCCGCAAGTGCAGAAAGCCGTGGGCGACTTCTTTGGCCGCCCGCCGCTGACCAATCTGGACCCGGACAAGGTGGTGGCGCTGGGCGCCGCCATCCAGGCCGACGTGCTGGCCGGCAACAAGGGCGGTGAGGACTGGCTGCTGCTGGACGTGATCCCGCTGTCGCTGGGCATCGAGACCATGGGTGGGCTGGCGGAAAAGATCATCCCGCGCAACAGCACCATCCCGGTGGCGCGTGCGCAGGAATTCACCACTTTCAAGGATGGCCAGACCGCGATGTCCATCCACGTACTGCAGGGCGAGCGCGAGCTGGTGGCCGACTGCCGCAGCCTGGCCAAGTTCGTGCTGCGCGGCATCCCGCCGATGGTGGCTGGCGCGGCCCGCATCCGCGTCACCTTCCAGGTAGACGCCGACGGCCTGCTGGCGGTGACCGCGCGCGAGCTGACCTCCGGCGTGGAGGCCAGCATCGAGGTGAAACCGTCCTACGGCCTGTCCGACGACGAGATCAGCCGCATGCTGACCGATTCGATGAGCCATGTGCAGGAAGACATCAACGCCCGCAAGCTGCGCGAGGCGATCGTGGATGCGGAAAGCCTGATCGCCGCCATCCATGCCGCGCTGGAAGTGGACGGCGACCTGCTGGCGGCAGAAGAACGCGCCGAACTGGATGGTGCACTGGCCGGGCTGCATACCGCCATTGCCACCCAGGTCACCCGCGAGGTCAACGCCGCCACCCAGCGCCTGAACCAGATTAGCGAGCCGTTTGCCGCCCGCCGCATGGACCGCAACATCCAGCGTGCGCTCAAGGGCAAGAATATCGGCGCCCTGTAACCCTATTGAGACGGCCGCGCGCTGCGGCCAACCCGGAGACTTACCCATGCCGCGTATCATCGTGCTGCCCAATACCGACCTGTGCCCGGACGGCGCCGTGCTCGACAATGTCGAGACCGGCACCAGCGTCTGCGAGGCGCTGCTGGCCCACGACATCGAAATCGAGCACGCCTGCGAAATGTCCTGTGCCTGCACCACCTGCCACGTCATCGTGCGTGAAGGCTTCAACTCGCTGCCACCGTCCGACGACCTGGAAGATGACATGCTGGACAAGGCCTGGGGCCTGGAAGCGCAATCACGGCTGTCCTGCCAAGCCATCGTTACCGACCAGGACCTGGTGGTGGAGATTCCGCGCTACACCATCAACCACGCCCGCGAACATCACTGAGGAGCCCGGCCATGAAATGGAGCGACATCAACGACATCGCCATCGAGCTGTGCGAAGCGCATCCGGAGGTGGACCCGAAAACCGTGCGCTTTGTCGACCTGCACAACTGGGTGGTGGAACTGCCGGGTTTTGACGACGATCACAAGCGGGGCGGCGAGAAGGTACTGGAAGCCATTCAGCAGGCGTGGATCGACGAGGCGGAATAACACGCCACGTTGGCCGCATGCCCGCAACGCCCTGCCCCGTGCAGGGCGTTTGCGTTTGGGCCTGCTGGCCGCCGGTCGGCTTTGCTATGCTGGAGCATCCCTGCCATCACCTACCCAATCCGGAGGCTGTCATGCTGACCCTGGTCATCGGCAACAAGAATTTCTCGTCCTGGTCGCTGCGGCCGTGGCTGCTGCTCAAGCACATCGGCGAGCCGTTCCGCGAGCAGCACATCCGCCTGTACATGCCGGACACGCAACAGCACCTGCTGGCGGCCAACCCGGCCGGCAAGGTGCCGGTGCTGTACCACGACAACCTGCGCGTACATGACTCGCTGGCGATCTGCGAATACCTGAACGAGTTGTTCCCCGCCTCGAAACTGTGGCCGGACGATGCCGCCGAGCGTGCCGAGGCACGCGCCATCAGTGCCGAGATGCACAGCGGCTTTCTGGCGCTGCGCGGCGAGCTGCCGTTCAACATCACGCTGCGCACGCGGCATGAGCCATCGGTGGAAGCCGCCGCCGATATCCGCCGCATCTGCGATATCTGGCAGCAGTTGCGCCAGCGCCATGTGGATGGCGGCCCGTGGCTGTTCGGCCGCTTCAGCATTGCCGATGCCATGTTTGCGCCGGTGGCCTGCCGTTTCGTCAGCTACGGCATCGAGCTGCCGCCGCTGGCCGCCGCCTACGCCGATCATGTGCTGGCCGATGCGGCGCTGCTGGAGTGGTTCGACGCGGCGGAAACCGAGCAGGCCGCCACGCTGGCATAGATCGCTGTCCGGTTGACCGCCGCGATAGCCGGCAGCGCGCCAAGTCATTAGAATGGCGGGCTTTTTTGTTGGGGCATCAGACATGAGCACACCGTTCATCATCGGCATCGCTGGCGGCAGCGGCAGCGGCAAAAGCACGGTTACCCACAAGGTACTGGAAGCGATCGGGCCGGAGATGGCTGCCGTGATCGTGCAGGACTACTACTACCGTGACCAGAGTCACCTGTCGTTCGAACAGCGGCTCGGCACCAACTATGATCATCCGCAGGCCTTCGACTGGCCGCTGCTGATCGAGCACATCGACGACCTGCGCAACGGTCTGGCCATCGACATGCCGGTATACGACTTTGCCCGCCACAACCGCGCCGAGGAAACCGTGCGCATCCAGCCGGCACCGGTGATCGTGATCGAAGGGCTGTTCCCGCTGTACGACGCCGCGCTACGCGACATGATGTCGCTGAAGATCTTCGTCGACACCGACGCCGACGTACGCTTCATCCGCCGCCTGAAGCGCGATATCGCCGAGCGCGGCCGCACCACCGACAACGTAATCGAACAGTACCTGGCCACGGTACGGCCGATGCACAACCAGTTCATCGAGCCGACCAAACGCTTTGCCGACGTGATCCTGCCACACGGCGCCAACGAGCCGGCGGTGGACATCATTACCACCAAGGTCACCAGCCTGATCGCTTGAGGCGCTATTTACCGGCGGCTGCAACTTTCCGGCAGTCGTCCTATCGAAGCCTGCATGCTGCGGCCAGCCCCAAGGTTGGCCGCAAGCGTTATCCACCACGGGAGATCCCATGCTGACCCTGAAACCACGCAATCCGTTTGCGCATGCCCCGCAGATGAAGAAAGGCGGCGCCCACCAGCGCAGCGCTTCCGGTGCCCGCTTTGGCAACAAGCTGGCACTGCTGGCCGAGCTTGACGACTGGTACGAAGATTACCGCGACACATCCGCCAGCGAACCCATCACGGAGGCGGACGGTAGCGACAAACCGGGCTGCAGCCCGGTTTTTTTACGCCCGCGCCCACTTGCCGGACACCACGCCCGGCACTAAGCAATCCACTGCAACCCAGCCTGCGCTGACCTCGCCGCCCGCCGCGATGCCCGCATGCCCGCGGCCACGCCCCTTCTCCGGCACGCCCTACTCACCGTTACACTGCATCGCCACCACCGCCGTGACAGCGCCAATTCAAACATGTACAATTAACACATATTTGAATTGCCGTTGCCAGCGGCCCATGCCAAGCATCAGCGGCAGGGAAGCGGCGAGCCCGACTTGGGTGCTGGTACACATTAAAAAATGTATTAATTACACATCTAAAGGATACACACATGCTGGATGCCGCTACCCGCCAACTGGTCAAAGCCACCGCCCCGGTACTGAAAGAACACGGCGTTACCCTCACCCGCCACTTCTACGCCCGCATGTTCCAGCACAATCCGGAACTGAAGCAGATTTTCAACCAGGGCCACCAGCAGGCCGGCAGCCAGCAGCAGGCGCTGGCCATGGCGGTAGCCGCCTACGCCGAGCACATCGACGACCCGTCGGTGCTGGCGCCGGTGCTGGCACTGGTGGCCAACAAGCACGCCAGCCTGGGCATTCGTGCCGAGCATTACCCGATTGTCGGCGGCCATCTGCTGGCCTCGATCCGCGAAGTGCTGGGCGAGGCCGCCAGCGACGAGCTGATCGCCGCCTGGGCCGCTGCCTATGGTCAGCTGGCCGACATCCTGATTGCCGAAGAAGGCAAGCTGTACCAGCAGGCCGCCAATCAGCGCGGCGGCTGGAGTGGCTGGCGCGGTTTCAAGGTTGGCCGCAAGGTGGTGGAAAGTGAAGAGATCACTTCCTTCTACCTGCAGCCGGCCGATGGCGGCCCGCTTCCGCAGTACCGCCCGGGGCAGTACCTGTCGGTGCGCCTGCTGGTGCCGCAGCTGGGCATGATGCAGCCGCGCCAGTACAGCCTGTCGTCCGCCCCAGGTGGCACTGCGCTGCGCATTTCGGTGAAGCGCGAAGCCGGCGATACTACTCCGGCCGGCATGGTGTCCAACCAGCTGCATTTCGCGGTGAACGAAGGCGATCATCTGGATGTCGCCCCGCCGATGGGTGACTTCTTCCTGCACGAAGAGCGCAGCACGCCGGTAGTGCTGCTCAGCGCCGGTGTCGGCACCACGCCGATGCTGGCGATGCTGGAGCAACTGCTGCAGCAGAACAGCCCGCGCAGCATCCGCTACCTGCACGCCTGTCGCCACGGCGGTGTGCACGCCTTCCGTCAGCAGCTGGCCAACTGGACGCGCGAATACCCGCAACTGCACAGCCAGATCTGGTACGAACAGCCGCGCGCCGAAGATGTCGCCGGCCGTGATTACCAGCACGTTGGCCGCATCGAGCTGGCCGCCGTGGCCGCCAGCGCCATCCTGCCGGATGCCGACTACTACCTGTGCGGTCCGCTGCCGTTCATGCAGCAGCAAAAGGCCGCGCTGCTGGCGCTGGGGGTGGACGCCGCGCGCATCCACGCCGAGGCCTTCGGCACCGGCGGCGCCGGAGTGTAATTGAGGCTTACGCCCAGCAAGCGTATGCTCTGTACTTTGTTCCTGACACTGCCGCCATGCAACTGACGCACTTTACCGACCTGGGCCTGCGGGTACTGATGTACCTGAGCTACCCGCAGCGCGACACCCCGGTCACCATCAGCGAAATTGCCGAACGCTTTGGCGTCTCGCGCAATCACCTGGTCAAAGTGGTGCACTTCATGGCACAGCATGATTGGCTGGCCACCAGCCGCGGCAAGGGTGGCGGGCTGGCGCTGTCCCGCCCCGCCACGCAGTACCGGCTGGGCGAAGTGATCCGTTCGCTGGAAAACATCGGCGATCTGATCGACTGTGCCGAGCCACCATGCTTCCTGCGTGGCCGCTGCCAGCTGAAAGGCGTGCTGGACGAAGCGCTGAGCGCCTTCTTCACCGTGCTGGACCGCTACACGCTGGCCGACGTGGTGGCCACGCCAACCGGCGAGGCCATCGCCGTGCTGCACATGATGGGTGTCCACAGCCGCAGTTGAGCCCGACACCGGCCAAGGTTGGCCGCAAAGAAAAAGCCCGGCATGCCGGGCTTTTTCTTTGCCGTGCAGGCTGGGCGCGGCATCAGATGGTTTTGGAGTAGCGCGCCTTGGTTTCGCGCTCGCGCAGGTGACGGTCGAACACCATGGCAATGTTGCGGATCAGGAAGCGCCCCTTGGGCGCCACCATCAGGAAGTCGCCGTCGAAAGTCAGCAGCCCCATGTGCTGGAATTCACGGATCAGCGGCAGTTCGTCGGCAAAGTAATTGGCAAAATTGATGGCGAAGGTTTCCTCGATCGCCTCCACTGACAGCGAGAAGCGGCACATCAGCGACTGGATCACGCTGCGGCGCAGAATATCGTCCTGGGTCAGCGTCATGCCGCGCAGCACCGGCAGGTGGCCGGCATCCAGCGCCGCGTAGTAGGCGTCGATATCCTTCTCGTTCTGCGAGTAACAGGGGCCGACCTTGCCGATGGACGACACCCCCAGCCCGATCATGTCGCAGTCGGCGTGGGTGGAATAGCCCTGGAAATTACGTTGCAGCCGGCCCTGTTGCAGCGCGCGGGTCAGTTCGTCGTCCGGCTTGGCAAAGTGGTCCATACCGATGAACACGTAACCGGCATCGGTCAGCTGCTGTACCGAGTTCTGCAGGATGTCCAGCTTGTGCGCGGCAGTAGGCAGATCGGCCTCGTTGATGCGGCGCTGCGGCATGAACACGGTCGGCAGGTGCGCGTAGTTGTACAGCGCGATGCGGTCCGGGTTCATCGCCAGCACCTTGTCCACAGTGCGGCGTACCGAATCGGCACTCTGCAGCGGCAGGCCGTAGATCAGGTCCACGCTCACCGACTTGAAGCCGGCCTCGCGCGCAGCGTTGATCACGGTGAGGGTCTCTTCCTCGCTCTGGATGCGGTTCACCGCCTGCTGCACCGCCGGGTCGAAGTCCTGGATGCCCACACTCATGCGATTGAAGCCCAGCTTGCCCAGATGCAGCACGGTGTCGCGGCCAACCTTGCGCGGGTCGATCTCGATGGAAAACTCGCCATCCGGCAGTAGTTCAAAATGTTTGTTGATCGCAGCCATGACGCGGCTGAGCTGCTCATCGGACAGGAAAGTCGGCGTACCGCCGCCGAAATGCAGCTGGATCACCTTCTCGCGGTAGCCCAGGCGGGCCGCCACCAGCGCGATTTCCTTTTCCAGGTAATCCAGGTACTGGTCGGCGCGGCTCTTGTCCTTGGTGATGATCTTGTTGCAGCCGCAGTAGTAGCAGATGGTGTTGCAGAACGGCACGTGCACGTACAGCGAAATCGGCCGATGGCTGGCGCCGATGGCATGCTGCTGCAGCCAGTGTTCGTAATCCTTGACCCCAAAACCACCGTGAAAACGGTCGGCCGTGGGGTAAGAAGTGTAGCGCGGACCGGAACCTTCAAGTTTTTCGATAAGCTCTCGATCGAAAACACATTGGGTGGGCATAAAGGGGGCGGTGGGTGTCATAATTTTCTGGCTTGGAAAACTGGTGGTGGGCTGGTAAATTTGCGCTAATTGACACTTGCCACGCTTTGACGCGTGTCAAGCAAGCCTCTAGCCTTGCGAAAACCGGAACCCATGACCGAGCAAACCCCCTCCCTGCACACGCTGAAAGTGTCGTGCTCCAACTGTAGTTTGCGCGAACTCTGCTTACCAGTCGGCCTGAACCGGGAAGAAATGGCCCAGCTAGATGCCGTTATCCGCCAGAGCCGCCGCCTGAAGCGTGGCGAATACCTGTTCCGCTCCGGCGAAGGCTTCCGCTCACTGTACGCAGTGCGCACCGGCTTCTTCAAGACCTGCGTCTCCAGCCAGGATGGCCGCGAGCAGGTCACCGGCTTCCAAATGTCCGGCGAGCTGATGGGGCTGGACGGCATCTCCGCCAGCCAGCACGGCTGCGATGCCATCGCGCTGGAAGACAGCGAGGTGTGCGAGCTGCCGTTCAACCGCATGGAAACCCTTGGTCGCGACATCCCCAGCCTGCAGCATCATTTCTTCCGCCTGATGAGCCGCGAGATCGTGCGCGACCAGTCGGTGATGCTGCTGCTGGGCAATATGAAGGCCGAGGAGCGCCTGGCCGCCTTCCTGCTGAACCTGTCGCAGCGTCTGGCCGCGCGCGGCTTTGCCGCCAACGATTTCATCCTGCGCATGAGCCGCGAGGAAATCGGCAGCTTTCTGGGGCTGAAACTGGAAACCGTCAGCCGCACGCTGTCCAAGTTCCAGCAGCAAAGCTGGCTGAAAGTGGATCACAAGCACATCCAGATGCTGCAGCCGGAAGAACTGAAGGCTCTGGTGGCCGGTTGCTCGCAAGCCAACAGCCTGCGCTAAGCCGGCTCGCGCACCAAAACGCCCCGCGCTGCGGGGCGTTTTGCTTGCCGGCCCGATTCTAGATGGCGCCGATAGACAGCGCCGCCGCCAGAGTGGCGCCCAGCTCTGCCGCTGCCGCCAACGCCTCGTCTGTCACCTCGCCCTTTACCAGCACAGGCGGCAACGCTTCGTGCAGCGGGTAACCGCTGGCAATGCGACGGATGGCGCTGAGCGCACCCTGGCCGTCGTTGCCGGCACTGATGATCACCGCGTACGGCAAACCCGCCACCTTGCCCTGCGCCGGGTAAAAAGTACGATCGAGAAAGTCCTTCAGCGCGCCGGCCATGTAGCCGAAGTTTTCCGGCGTGGCCAGCACCAGCGCGTGGCAGGCCAGCAGGTCGTCGATACCGGCGTCCAACGCCGGCAGCAGCCGCACCGCCACATTGTCCTCGCCACCCGCTGCCGTGGCAGCGGCCGTTACCAGTGCCAGGGTGTGGCCACTCTGGCTGGCATAGACCAACAGCAGGGTTTTCATGGCGCGGCTACGATGCGGCCAACTTGCGCTGCAGCTCGGCCAGCATGCCGGGCAGCGGCCAGTCGTCGCGCACCACAAAGCCACGGGCGATCTCGTGCCAGTCACCATCCGCCCCAGGTGTCAGCTCGGCCACCAGCCGCGCGCCATCGGCCGCCGCCAGCTCGGCCTGCAGCTGTGCCAGGGTCAACACCACATTGGCAGCGGCGCGTGCCGGTGCCAGCCAGCTGAGCCGTGGCAGCAGCAGCCAGCGACTGTCGGCGTCGTGTTGCGGCCAACGTTCACTGCGCCGCCGCCACCAGCCACAGCAGGCATCCGGGTTGCAGGGGAAAGCCGGGCGCGGTGCCCCGGGGTAGAACAGCCAGCCGGACAGGCGGCTGTAGGCCGGACAGCCGGCAAAGCCCGGCGGCAACTGCGCCGCCGGATGACAGGACAGCGCCAGCTGGCTGGCCAACTTGCGGTATTTCAGCGGCCAGGCATCGCGCAGGCTGGGGCCGACCAGTTCGCCGCTGGCATCGTCCAGCTGTAGATAGAACTTGCTGGCCGCCTCCAGATGCAAGGGCTGACCGTCGATGCGCAGCAGAAAGTCGAATTCGCCGATGCTGCGGCCGTGCTCGGCCAACGGCAGGTTGGCCGCCACGCAGTCGATATGCGGCACATGCATGAACCAGAACGCCAGCAGCTGCTCGGCATACACCCCCAGCCGCCGGGTGGGCCGTGCCGCCAGCCAGTCCAGCAGCGGCTGCGGTGCGGCATCCAGCGCCATCAGCTGCGGCCAACCTTGCGGTCCCAGCAGACGGGCACAATCGATCTCGGCACCGCTATGCCACGGCGCCGGACAGCTCAACAGAAAGGCCAGATCGCGCACCGGCTGGCTGCGTAGCGCGCTGAGGCCCTCGGCCAGCCGGTGACGGTAATTCATGACTCGCCAGCGTCCTTGTCGCCGTCCTGAGCCTTATCGGCCAGGCGCTGCGCCTGCTTGTAGAAGCCACGCAGGATGTCGATTTCCTCGCGCAGCAGGCCGGCACGATGGAACATGGTGCGCAGGCGGCGGATCATGCGCTCGCTGTTGCGGCGACGGTAGTAGCCGATGTCGCTCAGCGTGGCATCCAGGTGATCCACCATGCCATCCACCTCGCCCTGGGTGGCGCTGACGCCATCCGGCTTCAGATAGTCCACGCTGACACCGGTATGGCTGAACAGCTCGTAGGTCATTACCTGCACCGCCATTGCCAGATTCAGCGAGAAATACTCCGGGTTGCCCGGCACCGTCACCAAGCGGTTGCACTGTTCCACCTCCTCGATGGACAGGCCGAAGGTCTCGTTGCCGAACACCAGCGCCACCTGCTCGCCGTCGCGCGCCCGCGCGATCAGCTCCGGCGCGGTTTCACGCGGGGTGGACAGCGGCGTGGTCAGTTCACGGCGGCGGCTGGTCAGCGCGCAGGCCACGGTGACGTCCGCCAGTGCCGCGGCCAACGTCGGCACCACGGTGGCGGTCTGCAGCACGTCCACCGCGCCGGATGCCAGCGTGTCGGCCTCCTCGGACGGAAACACCTTCGGCTCCACCAGATACAGCCGCGTCAGGCCCATGGTCTTCATTGCCCGCGCCGCCGAACCGATGTTGCCCGGATGGTTGGGACGCGCCAGCACGACGCGAATGTTCTTCAAAAAATCAGGTACTTGGGGTTTATTCATCAGGTGATTTTGCGTAGAATCGCGGGTTTTCCGAAACGCCCGTCGCTGCGGCGGGGTTTTGTCGCTCCTTAACCCAGACAAGTTTACGGCAGGCGTCGCCCGACAGCGGGACGACGATTGCCCATTTCTATTGTGAGGCCGTCAATGCATCCTATGCTCAATGTCGCGGTAAAAGCCGCTCGCCGCGCCGCCAATGTAATCCAGCGCGCATCGCTGAATCTGGATTCCATTCGCGTCGAAAACAAAAAGCACAACGACTTCGTGTCCGAAGTCGACCGTGCCGCCGAACAGGCGATCATTGATGTCATTCTGGAAGCGTATCCGAAGCACGGGATTCTAGCAGAAGAGTCCGGTGCCTCCGGCCTCGGCAACGCCGAATACGAGTGGATCATCGATCCGCTGGACGGCACCACCAACTTCATTCACGGCCATCCGCAATACTGCGTATCCATCGCGCTGGCACACAAGGGCCAGATCCAGCAGGGCGTCATCTACGACCCGAACCGCAACGATCTGTTCACTGCCAGCCGTGGCGTCGGCTCGTTCCTGAACGACCGCCGCATCCGCGTTTCCAAGCGCATCAACATGAACGAATGCCTGATCTCCACCGGCTTCCCGGTCGTGGACCAGAGCATGCTGGACCTGCACCTGGACATCCTGAAGGATGTGCTGAAGAAAACCGCCGGCGCCCGCCGCGAAGGCTCCGCCGCGCTGGACCTGTGCAACGTGGCCTGCGGCCGCGTGGATGGTTTCTTCGAGTTCAACCTCAAGCCGTGGGACATCGCTGCCGGCAGTCTGATCGTGCAGGAAGCCGGTGGCATGGTTACCGACTTCCACGGCGAACAGACCTGGTTTGAAAGCGGCGACATCGTAGCCGCACCACCCAAGATCCTGGGCCAACTGCTGCCGATCATCGCGCAACACGTAAAGTAAGCCACACAAGACAAGTCAAAGCCCCCGCGCACTCACCGTGCCGGGGGCTTTTTGCATGTCGGCTGCGCTGCGGCCAACCTTGCAGTAGTAAGTCGGTAGCAGATAACGCCAGGCCGGGAGACATGCATCGCGACCAGCCGATTACAACCGGCGCCGCGGCGAAGACAAAAAAAAAGGGGGATACGGCCCACCACCGTACCCCCAAACACACACACATCAAGAGGATTCTTGCCGGCATCGGCTGCCGGGAGCCTTACTTGTCGTCGCGGGAATTGGCCTTCTTGATGAAGTAGCTGATGCATACCCCCACGATGACGGTCGTTACGGAAATAACGATGATGCTCAGTCGACCCACATCATCCGATAGCAGCTGTTTCCACAGTTCCACGATGCTCTCCTTCCGGCAACCCGGCATTCAATCTGGATGCAGCGATCTTACCCCTGCGTGAACTAGGGGCTTTGACACAAGTCAAGCAGCACTAACGCTGGTAACGGTTTGTATCTCGCGGCGCGACATACGGCGCACAGCCATGCGGTGACACGCAAGAAAAAGGGCAGGATTTCTCCTGCCCTTTTGTGTTGGCGCAATGTTTTTACATCAGGAATAGCTTAGATCGCGTACCTTGCCCCAGAACACACGGTAGGCGAACACGGTGTAGCCGATGATGGCTGGCAGCACCACCGCGGCGCCGATCAGGATCACCCACAGCGCCTCCGGATCGCTGGCCGCCTGCCAGATTCTCAACCGGCCGATGACGATCTCCGGAAACACGCTGTAGGCCAGCCCCCAGAACGACAGCAGCACGATGCCCACCGTGGCGGCAAACGGCAGCCAGCAGAAGTTGTCGTTACCCACCGCCTGCCTTGCGGCCAACCTTGGCAGGCTGACCGCCAGCAGCCCGAACAGCGCCAGCGTGACCAGCGGCAAGGGCAACAGCAGCAGGAAGTCCGGCAGCACGAACCACTTGGCGGCGATGCGGCTACTTGCCAGTGGCGTGGCGATCGACACCAGCAACACCGCGAGACCGGTGCCCAGCAGCGCGCGCTGCGCCCAGCGCGTGGCGCGCTGCTGCAACTCGCCTTCGGTCTTCATGATCAGCCAGCCGGCGCCCAGCAGCACGTAGCCGGCGGTCAGCCCGGCGCCGG
>CAMLGD010000066.1 GCA_946479405.1 uncultured Vogesella sp. | reverse complement strand
TTAATCGTCGTCATCCGCCAGCCAGGATGGCTTGCGCTTTTCCAGAAAGGCACTCACGCCCTCCCGCTGTTCATCGCCGCCCATCAGCTCCAGAAAAGCAGCTTTTTCCTGCAACAGCTGCCGTTCTAGCGTGCCTTGCTGGCTGCCTTCGATCAAACGTCGCGCAGCCAACACGGCGGAGCGGGCCTGGCGGGACACCTTACCGGCCAGACTGACCGCCATGATTTTGGCCAGCCCGGCATCAACCACTTCTTCCACCAGCCCGATGCGCAAGGCGAGCTCGGCGTCGACCAACTCGCCGCCCAGGATGATGCGCTTGGCCCAGGGCACACCGACCCGATCCGCCAGCGCCTTGGTACCGCCGGCACAGGGGATCAGCCCTACCGAGGCTTCCGGCAGGCCCAGCTGCGCGCCACGTTCCGCCACGATGTAGTCGCAGGCCAGCGCACACTCCAGACCACCGCCCAGCGCATAGCCATTGATCGCCGCCACGGTAACGCCGTGAAACTGACGGATACTGTTGAACGCCAGCGCAAAGGCATCCGCCACCCGGCCGGCCTGCTGATTGTTGCCATTGGCAAACAGCCGCAAATCGGCGCCGGCGGAGAAAAATTTTTCTCCGGCACCGGTCAGCACCACTGCATTCACCTGCTGGTCGGCATCCAGCGATTCCATCGCCGCAGCCAGTGCCTGCAGCGACTCCAGCGTCCAGACATTGGCCGGCGGGTTATTGATTGTGACAATCGCCGACTGCCCAAGATGTTCGATCACGATTTGATTGTTCATGTGTGCTTGCTCCCATCCCTGCACACCTGTCACGCGGGCAAGGTGCAGTTGATGCTACGTGACCGGCAACACCAGTCGACACCGTTCAAGGCGTGCCATTTTGTGGCCAAATGACAAGTTTATCTAGCTATAACGATGGACTATCCCACTGTTTTTTCAAGGTATCACTTGGAAATAAGGCTAAATGCATTAATAATTTAATTGCATATTCATTAAGCCTAAAAAGCATCAAATTTCCGCATCGCAGCACCACTGCTACAATGCCGTTTTACCTAGCCCTGCCGCTGCCATGCTGGAAATCAGTCTGCTATCACTTTTTCTTACCGGCCTGCTGGGCGGCGTACATTGTCTAGGCATGTGCGGCGGCATCGTGACTGCCATCTCGGTAACCGGGCAAGGCAGCAAACCGCTGTTACTGCTGGGGTATAACCTGGGCCGGCTGACGAGCTATGTCGTCATCGGCGCACTGCTCGGCGGCTTGGCCCAGTGGGGGATAGCACAGGCAGACTTCAGACCATTGCAACTTGGGCTGTTTGCTGCGGCCAACGTGCTGCTAATCCTGCTGGGGCTGTATCTGGCGGGCTTGTCCGCTGCGGTGACGCGCCTCGAGAAGCTGGGGCAACCGCTGTGGCGCAGCTTGCAGCCACTTACCCGCCGCCTATTGCCACTGCGCCATGGCTGGCAGAGCGTGCTGGTTGGCGCGCTGTGGGGCTGGGTGCCGTGCGGCCTGGTGTACACCGCCAGCCTATCCGCGCTGGCCAGCCAGAGTGCCAGCAGCGGCGCACTGGTGATGCTGAGTTTTGGCCTCGGCACCCTGCCCAACCTGCTGTTGATGGGCGCCTTTGCCAGCAAGCTGGGGCAATGGAAACGACAACGGCCAGTCCGCCTGCTGGCGGGACTGACCGTCAGTGCCATGGGGGCATGGCATTTACTGCAATTATTGCTTAACGCATCGCGCTGAGTAGCGTTTCGACGTTGCTGCGGAACAGCTGCAGATAGTTGGCCGCCTTGCCATCGCTGGACAGTGCATCGGCATACAGTTTGCCGCCCACCTCCACCCCGGCTTCATTGCTCAGCTGCTGCAATAGGCGCTTGTCGGCCATGTTCTCGAAGAAAATAGCTTTCACCTGCTCCTTTTTCACTTGCTGGATCAGACGCGCCACTGCCTTGGCAGAGGCCTCCGCTTCGGTGCTGATGCCCTGCGGCGCCATGAAGCGGATCTGGTAACGCGCTGCCAGATAACCGAACGCCTCGTGCGAGGTCAGCACCTTGCGCTTGGCCACCGGCACGGTGGCGAACTGTTGTGCCGCCCAGGCATCCAGCGCCTTGAGCTTGGCCTTGTAGGCGTCGGCGCGCTGGCGGAAATAGCCGGCACCGGCCGGATCGGCCTTGGCCAGACCATCGGCGATGGCATCGGCGTACAGCATCACGTTTTGTGGGTTGTGCCAGGCGTGCGGATCGATGCTGCCATGGTCGTGACCATCCTGCTCGTGATGGCCCTCTTCCACTGCGGCCAACGGCTTGACCTTGGCGGCGGCAGTCACAGTCAGTCCTTTGAAACCGGCGGCGCGCGACATACGCGGCATCCAGCCTTCAAAACCCAGCCCGCTCACCACAAACACCTTGGCTGCGGCCAACTTCTTGACATCCGCTGGCGCTGGCTGAAACACATGCGCATCCTGATCCGGGCCGACCAGCGACTGTACATCCACCCGCTCGCCACCCAGTTCGCGGGTAATGTCAGCCACGATGCTGAAACTGGCCACCACCGGCACCTTGGCCACGGCGAATAAAGGCGACAGCAATAGCGCTGCCGCAATGAACTTGCGCATTGAAAACTCCTAGTTGGTCAGATGGCGGGAGCGGAACAGTCGCGGCAGCAAACCGCCGCGCGGCGCCAGCAGCATGGACAACAGGTAGGCGATGCCGGCCAACAGGATGATGGCCGGGCCGGATGGCAGCTCGGCATGGTAGGACAGCAGCAGACCGCCGACCGCCGACAGGCTGGCAATCAGCAGCGCCACCAGCAGCATGCCGCCCACCGAAGCCGCCCACAGCCGGGCTGCAATGGCCGGCAGCATCATCAATCCCACCGACATCAGCGTGCCCAGTGCCTGGAAGCCGGCCACCAGATTCATTACCACCAGTAGCAGGAACAACAGATGCCACAGCCCGCCGCGGGCGCCGATGGCGCGCATGAACACCGGGTCCAGGCTTTCCAGCAGCAGCGGCCGATAAATCGCTGCCAGGATCAGCAAGGTGATGCTGGCCACGCTGGCCACCAGCAACAATGCGGCATCGTCCACTGCCAGTACCGAGCCAAACAGCAAGTGCATCAGATCGACATTGCTGCCGCTCTTGGATACCAGCAACACCCCCAGTGCCAGCGACAGCAGGTAGAAGCCGGCAAAATTGGCGTCTTCCTTCACCTCTGTGTAGCGCGTGGCCAGCCCGGCCAGCAACGCCACCAGTACACCGGCGACAAAGCCACCGGCACTCATCGCCGGCAAGCTCAGCCCGGCCAGCAGGTAGCCCACCGCAGCCCCCGGCAATACCGCATGACTCATGGCATCGCCCATCAGGCTCATGCGGCGCATCACCAGCAGCAGTCCCACTGGCGCACTACCCAGCACCAGCGCCAGACAACCCACCAGCGCCCGGCGCATGAAGGCGAAGTCGGCAAACGGGGCAACAAGCACTTCGTGCAAACTCATGGGCGCGCTCCTTGTCCATCCACGGCGCACACCGGAGCATTGGCCTGCCAGTGGGCGGCGGTTTCGGTGGCACGTTTCAGGTTGCCATCAGTCAGCACCGTGTCGGTCGCCCCCCAGGCCACCACCTCGCGCGCCATCAGCAGAGTTTGCGGGAAGTAGGCGCGCACCTGTTCGTAATCGTGCAGCACGGCAATCACCGTGCGCCCTTCTTCCTGCCAGCGGCGCACCAGCTCCAGCAGATCGAAAGTGGTGCGGGCATCCACCGCATTGAACGGTTCATCCAGCAGAATCAACCGTGCGTCCTGCACCAGGATGCGGGCGAACAGCACACGCTGGAACTGGCCGCTGGACAAAGCCGATACCGGGTGCAACGCAAAGTCTTCCAGTCCGACGGTGACTAGCGCATTCCAGCTGGTGTCGTCCAGCTGGCGGCCAATACGACCAAACAGACCGCTCCGGCGCCAATGGCCGCTGCTGACCAGATCGATCACCGATACCGGCAGACTGCGATCGATCTCCGACTGCTGCGGCAGATAGGCAATATCTTTACGGCTAAGGCCATCAAAGCGCACTTCGCCGCTATCAGGGCGAATCGCACCCATGATGGTTTTCAGCAGCGTGCTCTTGCCGGCACCGTTGGGGCCGAAAATGGCCGTCGCCTGTGCCGGGGCGAAGCGGCCGCTCACGTGGTGAACGGCCGGATGGCGCAGGTAGGACACGGTAAGGTTATGCAGAGAGATCAACTTTCGCCTCCCAATGCCCACAGCACCAGCAACCACAGCAGCAGCAGCAAGCCGGAAGCCAGCAGCAGACGCTGCCCGGCCGACATGGCCAGCAAACGCCAGCGCGGCAGATGGCTGTCATCGCCGGCACCATGCGGGTGCGGGTGGGAGTGTGCATGGTCATGCGCGTGATGGTGGTGATCTTGCGCCATATCAGTCCTGCGACCAGGGCTCGATACAGGCACGCAGCGCTGCTTCGATGGCAGCCGCATCCAGCCCGTTGGCAATCAGTTCGAAGCGGTTGTCGCGACGCCACGCCACCTGGTTGGCTGCCCAGCGGCCATCGGTCCAGTTCAGCCACAGCCAGGAATCCATTACCTGGAACACCCCCTTGGCACGCACCAGACCATCCACCTTCTGCGGCAGCATATCGAAAAAGTCGGTCAACGCTTCGCCGGAAAAGGTCGTTCCGGCCGGGAAGGTCCAGCCCTGCGACTGCCAACCCGGCGCATCATCCTTGCGTACCGAGGGTCGGTACTGCGGCTTGGGTGCCAGCGCAGCATCCAGCCACACCGGGTTGGCCGCACCATGATGGATTTCCGCCACCAATGATTTGGGCGGAAACAGCCCGGCAGCCTTGTCGCGGTATGCGGCCAACGTATCGGCATCTGCCAGGTCGCCCTTAGTGGCCAGTAACACGTCGGCTACCATCACCTGGTCGCGGTACAGGGGCTGGCGGAAGTAGTCGTTGTTGACGAACTGGCGCGGGTCCACCAGTGTCAGTACCGCACCGACCTCCAGCGCATTGCCCAGCGGCTCGGTGCGCAACTCGTCGATCAGCCCGGCTGCGTGCGCCAGGCCACTGGCCTCGATGATCAGCCGGTCCGGCTTTTCACGACGCAGCAGATTGGCCACCGTCACCGTCATCTGTGGCCCCGCCACGCAGCACAGGCAGCCGCCGGCAATCTCGGCTACCGGCAGTTCGCCGTCGTCCAGCACGGCGCCATCGATGCCGATTTCACCAAACTCGTTGACGATGATCGCCCACTTCTCGTCGCGCGGACGATGGCTGATCAAGTGGCGCAATGCGGTGGTCTTGCCCACCCCCAGAAAGCCGGTCAGTACATTGACGCGTGTTTTTTTCATGTTTGGCATCCTTGGCAATGTCCCGTCAACAACAGGTTTTGCGGTGCGATGGAAAAGCCCTCGCCACCAGCCTGCTCACGCAATAGCGCCAGCATCGGCGTGGCATCCAGTTCCTGCACGCGGCCGCACTGGCTGCACACCAGAATCAGCCCTTCATGGTTGCAGCCGACATGGCGGCATACGATGTAGCCGTTCAGTGCGTCCACCTTGTGCAGCAGCCCGCTGGCCACCAGGAAATCCAGCGCGCGATATACCGTGGGCGGCGCGGCGATGCCACGCTGCCGTTGCAGGTCGGCCAGCACCTGGTAGGCCTTTACCACCCCGTCGTAGCCCAGCACCAGTTCCAGCACCTGGCGGCGCAAGCTGGTGAGCTTTGCCCCCTGTTGCTGGCAGTGCCGGTCGGCGGCCTCGAGAAAACATGCTGCATCCATGATTGACGGATACTTAAAATGAGTAGCAGACAAATAATGTTACGGTATAACAGCACCATTAACAAGCCTTAACCAATCCACGGGCAAAACGGTGACATGACTGTGCTAAGCTGCCGCCGTCCATTCGTTTGCCATTTTCGCCGGGATCTACGTCATGAAGAAGCTACTACTGACCGCACTGTGCTGCGCCGCCCTCTCCCCTGCATTTGCCGCCGATCCAATCAAGGCGCGCCAGGATGTATTCGAGCAATACAAGAAGACCGTGGGCGCCATGGGCAAGATGGTGAAAGGCGATACGGCGTTTGATCAGGCGGAGTTTGCCAAGTTGGCCGCACACATGGATGAACTGGCGCAACAACCATGGCAGTACTTCACCCCGGGCAGCGACAAGGGCAAGACTGATGCCAAGCCGGAAATCTGGTCCAAGCCGGCTGAATTCAAGGCCGCCGCCGACAAGCACAAGGCCGAGGTTGCCAAGCTGAAAGCCACGGCCGCCAAGGCCAGCGGTATCAATGATGTCAAAGTGCAGTTTGGCGCCATGCAGCAGACCTGCAAAGCCTGTCACGACCAGTTCCGCGCCGACTAAACACCGCCGCGGGTACGCCAGTGCGCACCCACTTGCTTAAGCCGCGAAACTTATTACACTCGCGCAGTCAAAAACCGTTTTACGTCCCGTTGCCATCATGAAAAAAAGCACCACCGCCCTGATCCTGGCCCTGCTGTGCAGTAGCGCCATGGCCGGCCCCGGCGAAGACCGCCAGAAAAGCTTCAAGAAGGTTCTGCTCAGTTTCGAGCCCATCGGCGTGATGCTGCGTGACGGCCCGTTCCGCCAGGACCAGTTCATCAAGCATGCCGACGCATTGAAAGCTGCGGCAGCGGCGCCGTTTGCCCTGTTCAAGCCCAACAGCATTGACGACATCAGTCGCGCCAAGCCGGAAATCTGGAGCCAGCCGGCCAAGTTCAAGGCCGAGCAGGACAAATTCCTCGCAGCAGTCACTGCGCTGCAAGCCGGCGCTCGCAGCGATGACCTGGCTGCGGTACGCATCAAGTATGCCGCCGTCGCGCAGAGCTGCAAAAGCTGCCACGACAGCTTCCGTGGGCCGAAGAAGTAATAGCAGGTTGGCCGCATAAAAAAAGGCATGCTCGTGAGCATGCCTTTTTGTTTACCTGCCACCGTCTATACCAGCGCCAGTCCGCCCAACACCACCGCCGCAACTACGGCCAGCAACAGCACGGCCAGCCAGGGTGAGACAAATGCCGGCGGTGCTATCGGTTGCGCAACCTCCTTATGCCCGGTCAACATCGGCTTCACTAGGTTTTCCCGGCGTAGCACACGATAGCCGATGATGGCCAGCAGGTGTATACCCACCAGCGCCAACAGCACATTGAACCAGGCCTCGTGCCATTCGCTGACCTGCTCGGCCAGTTCGCTGTCCAGCAGCTTTGCCAGCGGGCCATCAAAGGTATAGCTATCCACATCCACAGCAAACAAGCCCAAGCCCACCTGCACCAGCAGTGCGGCCAACAGTGCCAGCACCATCAATGCCCCCAACGGGTTGTGGCCGATGCCGTCGTGCTCGCCACGCAGGTAGCGCCGTATCGCTGCCGGGCCGCGCACAAAGTGGCCAAACCGCGCCGTCTGGCTGCCCAGCAGCCCCCACAGCAAGCGGAACAGCACCAGCACCAGCAGCACCACACCGGCACGGGTATGCCACAACAACTGTCCGTTTTCCGCGCTCCACCACATCAGCCCGAACAAGGCCACCAGTGACCAGTGGAACAAGCGCGTCGGCAGATCCCAAACCTTCACCCGATAATTCATTGCCCTGCTCCATATGATTGCCAACCGTTGGCATTTTACCCGTGACACCATGGCGGCCAACAACAAAGCCTTAACGAATGTTGCGGCGCAAATGCCGGGGCGGCCTGGCGGCAAAATCGGCTAGAATAGCCCCTTTGCCGCCATTGCCAGCCAAGGCAGGCACCGCACCAACTTCAGGAGAGTTTTCAAGATGCACCAGTCCGCCCTTATCCAGGATCTGCAAGCCCGTGGCCTGATCGCGCAACAAACCGACGCGGCAGCCCTCGACGAACTGCTGACCAAGGAAAGCGTGACGTTGTATTGCGGCTTCGACCCGACCGCCGACAGCCTGCATCTTGGCCACCTGGTACCGGTACTGGTGCTGAAACGCTTCCAGCAATTTGGTCACAAGCCCATTGCCCTGGTGGGCGGCGCCACCGGCATGATCGGCGACCCCAGCTTCAAGGCTGCCGAGCGCAAGCTCAACACCCCGGACGTGATCGCCGGCTGGGTAGAGAAAATCCGCGGCCAGGTGTCGCCGTTCCTGTCGTTTGAAGGCGATAACGCCGCGATCATGGCCAACAACTACGACTGGTTCGGCGGCATGGGCGCGTTGGAGTTCCTGCGCGACATCGGCAAGCACTTCTCGGTCAACCAGATGATCAAGAAAGAGTCGGTACAGCAGCGTATCAGCCGTGAAGACCAGGGCATCAGCTACACCGAATTCAGCTACAGCCTGCTGCAGGGCTATGACTTTGCCGAACTGTACCGTCGCCACGGCTGCGTATTGCAGATTGGCGGCTCCGATCAATGGGGCAACATCACCGCCGGCACCGATCTCACCCGCCGCCTGCATCAGCATCAGGTCTACGGCCTGACCCTGCCGCTGGTAACCAAGGCCGACGGTACCAAATTCGGCAAAACCGAATCCGGCGCCATCTGGCTCGATGCCAAGAAAACGTCTCCGTACGCGTTCTACCAGTTCTGGCTGAATACCGCCGACGCCGACGTGTACAAATTCCTGCGTTACTTCACCTTCCTGTCCATCGCCGAGATCGACGCCATTGAAGAGAAGGACAAGAGCAGCGGTGACAAGCCGGAAGCGCAGCGCATCCTGGCCGAGCAAGCCACCGCACTGGTGCATGGCGCCGCAGCGCTAGCGGCCGCGCAGCGCATCAGCGCCAGCCTGTTCTCCGGCAGCGTGGCCGAACTGACCGAATCAGATCTGGCACAACTGGCCCAGGACGGCATGCCCAGCATTCAGCTGACCCGTGACAGCAGCGGCCTGATTGACGCCCTGGTAGCTGGCGGCCTGGCCAAGTCCAAATCCGAGGCACGTACTTTCATCCAGAGCGGCGCAGTCAGCATCAACGGCAACAAGGCCGACAGCCTGGAGCACCAGATCGCCGATGGTGAGCGTCTGTTTGGCCAGTACAGCCTGCTCAAGCGTGGCAAAAAGAATCACACCCTGGTGTGCTGGCAATAAGCCCGCCACTGCGGCCAACGTTGGCCGCATGCAAAAGGCAAGCTTGAGAGCTTGCCTTTTTCACGTCCACGACAAATTATCTGGCGTGAGCGGACGCTGTTTGACGCGAAACAGCCGGCCTGTGCGCTGTCTGCTGCCGCCCGCAGCATGCAGATAACACAGCCCCCGTGCAGACAATCAGCCGCCCTATCCATCGACCGAAAAGCCACTATTCATTTCATGAACATGCGGCTATAACGCACAATGACATGGGCAATAATGCATAAAAAGCACATAGCCCGTCATCGATACAGTATCGCCACACTGCCCGTGCCGCCTACGCACGGACTGACCAGCGCACCGGCAACCACAACCGGGCCTTGCCACGTGAAAAGGTGATTCGACCCATGCGCCAAACCCCCACCCGCAATCCATCGCACCTGCTGGGCATTGTCTGGCCATTCATTGTCGTGGCATTGCTGCAGGCCGCCATCAGCGGCGTGAGCCTGAATGTGCTGTCTAGTGTGCGCGCCTATGTCAGCGGTGAAAGCCTGTGGTCCAAGGGGCAAAAAGATGCCATCTACAATCTCAAGCTATACGCCGACACCCGCGACCTTAGCTACTACCTGCAGTACCAGCGCGCCATCGCCATCCCGCTGGGCGACCACGATGCCAGAATGGCGCTGGATCGCCCGGAGCCGGACCTGGCCCGCGCCGAAGCCGGTTTTCTGCAGGGCGGTAACCACCCGCAGGATATTCAGGGTCTGATCTGGCTGTTTCGTAACTTCCGCCATTTCAGCTACCTGGAAACCGCTATTGAGCACTGGCGCACCGGCGATCGCTTTGTGCTACGCCTCACCCAGATTGCCGAGCAAATGCACCGCGACCTGAGCCGGCAACAGGCCAGCGAGACCGACATCGCCCGCTGGGCCATGCAGATCCAGCAGATCAATTCGCAGGTCACCCCAATTGAAAAGGCCTTTTCCGATACCCTTGGCGAAGGCTCCCGCTTCATCCAGTTGCTGCTCCTGGCTGCCAATCTGGCCACCGCCAGCATCCTGATCCTGCTGGCGGCACTGCGCACCGGCAAGCTACTGGCCCAGCGGCAATCGTTCGAAGCCGCCCTGCATGCCGAAAAAGAACGGGCACAGGTCACGCTGGCCTCGATTGGCGATGCCGTCATCACTACCGACGAGACCGGCTTCATTTCCTACATGAACCCGGCGGCCGAGCAACTCACCACCTGGCTGGACGAGCAAGCGCGCGGCCTGCCCCTCACCTCCATTTTCCGCATCATCGACGAACACTCGCCACAGGAAGACTGGCGACTGATCGACCAGATTCTGGCCGGTGAGTGCAGCGACGGCAATCTGCACGCCCAGTTGATGGTGCGGCTGGATGGCAGCGCCATCGCAGTATCGCTGGTGGCGGCCCCCATCCATAGCAATAACCGCATCAGCGGCGCCGTAGTGGTACTGCACGACATGACACGGGAACGACAATATGTGGCCAACCTTTCCTGGCAGGCAACCCACGACGCCCTGACCGGTCTGGCCAACCGCCGTGAGTTCGAGCACCGGCTGGAACAGGCGCTGGGCAAGCTGGAACAACACAGCGGCCAACATGCCGAACACGCCCTGATGTTCCTGGACCTGGATCAGTTCAAGGTGGTGAACGACACCTGCGGCCATGCTGCCGGCGATGAACTGCTGCGCCAAATCTGCACCCTGCTGCAACAGCAACTGCGCGATGGCGACACCCTCGCCCGGCTAGGGGGTGATGAGTTCGGCATTCTGCTGGAACACTGCCCGGCCATACCCGCGGAACAGATTGCCGAGACACTGCGCCAGACCGTGCAGGACCTGCATTTTGTATGGCAAGGACATCCGTTCAATGTCAGCGTCAGTATTGGCTTGGTGCACATCAACCATGCCATGACCACACTGGCCGAGGCCCTGCGCGCCGCCGACGTTGCCTGCTACATGGCCAAGGAAAAGGGCCGCAACCGGGTGCAGATCTACCATGCCGACGACTCTGAACTCTCGTTGAAATTTGGTGAAATGGCCTGGGTGCAGCGCATTCACCTGGCGCTGGAAGAACACCGTTTCTGCCTGTATGCGCAACAGATCGCACCGCTCGGTGGCCCACCTGAGCCGGGGGGACATATCGAACTACTGTTGCGCCTGCACGATGAGTTTGGCCGACTGGTGCCGCCGATCAGCTTCATCCCCGCCGCCGAGCGCTACGGCCTGATGCCGCTGATCGACCGCTGGGTGGTGCAGAATGCCTTTACCACCCTGGCGGCACGCCAGCGCTGCGGCAAAGCGGAATCCATCGCCACCTGCGCCATCAATTTGTCCGGCGCCACCATTGGCGACGATGCCTTCCTGGACTTTCTGCGCGACCAGTTCAGCCTGCATGCGGTTGTGCCGCAAACCATCTGCTTTGAAATCACCGAGACCAGCGCCATCGCCAACCTCAGTGATGCCATCCGCTTCATTACCGAACTGCAGAAATTCGGCTGCCGTTTCTCGCTGGATGATTTCGGCTCTGGCATGTCTTCGTTCAGCTACCTGAAACATCTGCCAGTGGACTACCTGAAGATAGACGGCAGTTTCGTGAAAGACATGCTGGACGATCCGATCGACCACGCCATGGTCTCGGCCATCAATCACATTGGCCATGTCATGGGCAAACGCACCATTGCCGAGTTCGTGGAAACGCCACAGATCATGCAAGCAGTGGCAGCGCTGGGCATCGATTACGCCCAAGGCTACGCCGTCATGCGGCCGCAACCATTTACCTGCGAATGCGAAGTGCAACACCATTTCCAGCGCGATTGCCTGCCCACACCATCCCCTGCCGCACCACTAGACATTCAGCAACAGGATATGCAGACCACCAGCAAAGGAAGTCTTTAGTGAATGATTTTGTGCGCCAGGGGCCGTTACGCGACACTGCCAGCTATCCACAGTGGATGCAGCAATTGCTGAGACAGTGCCAGCCAGCCAAACAGCTGGTCGTGGCGCATGAACTGTTTCACCGCATGGCGACCGGAACACTGGGGCTAGCTGCCATGCGCCTGTTCCTGGTCGGCACCTGGCCGGTGATCGAGCAGTTTCCGCTGTATATGGCGCAAAACCTGCTAAAGACGCGCGCTGGCCGCCAACGAGGCGAGGACATGGCCCGCCGCTATCTGGTGCGCAATATTCGGGTAGAACAGAACCATGCCGACTACTGGCAGGCGTGGGCGGAATGCTATGGCATCACCATGGCAGAACTGCAGGCACAACAAGTACCCCCGGAGATGCACGCCCTCAGCCACTGGTGCTGGCATTGCAGCGCCAGCGACGAGCTGCTGCTGGCCATGGCCGCCACCAACTACGCCATCGAAGGCGCGACCGGCGAATGGTCGCAACGCGTTTGTGCCAGTGGGCGCTACGAAGCCTCGCTACCGGAGGGGCGCCGCAAGCGCAGCATGAAGTGGCTGAAACTGCATGCCCACTATGATGACGTCCACCCGTGGGAAGCGCTGGACATCATCTGCACCCTGGCTGGCGAGCAACCCTCCAGCTGCCTGCAATACCAGCTACAAACAGCCATTTGCAAAAGCTACAGCTACATGCAGCTCATTCTCGACCGTTGCCTGCAGCTGGATGTCAGCAGCAAACCACCCAGGCATGCGGCCAACCTGGCCTGAATCACCGCAAATAAAAAAGCCGGGTAGCTACCCGGCTTTTTGTTCGGCGCAACCGCGTAACTACACCACGCCAGCCTCGTGTGCCTGTACGTCTGCGTGATAGCTGGAACGCACCATCGCCCCCACTGCAGCATGCTTGAAACCGATCTCGTAGGCCTTGTTCTCAAAAGCCTTGAACAGGTCCGGATGCACATAGCGCAGTACCGGCAGGTGGCCGTCGGTCGGCTGCAGGTATTGGCCAATGGTGATCATGTCGATGTTATGGACTCGCATATCGGCCATTACTTCGTACACTTCCTCATCGGTCTCGCCCAGGCCCACCATGATGCCGGACTTGGTGGATACATCCGGGCACAGCTTCTTGAACTCCTGCAGCAGTTGCAGCGAGTGCAGGTAATCTGCACCCGGACGCGCCTGCTTGTACAAGCGTGGCGCGGTTTCCAGGTTGTGGTTCATTACATCCGGCGGGGTCTTGCTGAGGATGTCCAGCGCAATATCCAGACGACCGCGGAAGTCCGGCACCAATACTTCGATCTGGGTATTTGGCGACAGCTTGCGGATTTCGCTGATGCAATCGGCAAAATGTTGGGCACCACCGTCGCGCAGATCGTCGCGATCCACCGAGGTAATCACCACGTACTTGAGCTTGAGCGCGGCCACGGTCTCGGCCAGATGCTTGGGCTCGTTCGGATCCAGCGGGTTCGGACGGCCATGGCCGACGTCACAGAACGGGCAGCGACGGGTGCAGATGTCACCCATGATCATGAACGTGGCCGTGCCCTTGCTGAAGCACTCGCCGATGTTCGGGCAGGTGGCCTCTTCGCACACGGTATGCAGCTTCTGTTCGCGCAGAATCTGCTTGATCTCGTTGAAGCGTTGGCCATTGGGCAACTTGGCGCGAATCCACTCCGGCTTCTTGAGCTTTTGGTCCAGCGGTACGATCTTGATCGGAATCCGCGCGGTCTTGTCGGCGCCCTTGTGCTTTACGCCGGCCTGGTTATCCAGTTTCATGCTGTCTCCTTGATCACCGTCAGGTTGCGCTCCAGATGCGGCAGCAACCGCGCGGCGGTTTCCGTCACGGTAAGCGATGCACCGTGATTCTTCAATTGCGTCACCTTGAGGCCCGCATAGCCGCAAGGATTAATCCAGCTGAACGGGGTCAGATCCATGTCCACATTCAGACTCAGACCGTGATACACCGCGCCGTTCTTGATTCTCAAGCCCAGAGAAGCGATTTTTTCGCCGGCCACGTATACGCCGGGTGCGTTCACATCGCCATAGGCTTCGATGCCCAGCTCGGCCAGCAGGTCGATTACCGATTGTTCGATACGCCGCACCAGCTCGCGCACGCCAATGCCCATGCGCTTGAAGTCAATCATCAGATACACCACCAGCTGGCCCGGCCCGTGGTAGGTCACCTGGCCGCCGCGGTCGCACTTCACCACCTCGATACTGCTGGGCATGATCAGGTGTTCCGGCTTGCCGGCCAGACCCAGGGTGTACACCGGCGGGTGCTCCAGGCACCACAACTCATCCGGAGTATCCGCCGTGCGCTGGTCAGTGAACGCCTGCATGGCGTGCCAGGTCGGGGTGTAGTCCACCTGGCCCAGGTATTTGACGATGCGACTCATGGCAGCCTTACAGCACCCACTTCACCAGCGCATGGCTGGTCAGCGAGCGGTAGATATTGTCCAGGTGCTCGCGCGAGGTGGCGGTCACGGTAATGGTCAGCGACACATATTTGCCAGTGGAGCTGTCGCGCGAGGTGATGTGTGCATGCTCCAGATCCGGCGCATGCACCCGTACCACTTCGTAGATGGTGAGCTGGAACTCCGGGTGGCACTCGCCCATCACCTTGATGGGGAACCGGCAGGGAAACTCCAGTACGTCATTGATATCGATTGCTTGCTTGCTCATGTCACTTCCTGTCCAGCAAAAGGTTGGCCGCATTCCGGGCCATCATGCCCCACTAAATGCGGCCAAACGCGGGAATTACCAGCCCAGCCAGAGCTTGATGCTATCCCACAGGCGGCTGATGAAACCACCCTCTTCCACGCCTTGCAGCGCAACGACCGGCTTTTCCGACAATACCTTGCCATCCAGCGACACGGTCAGTTTGCCCACCTGCTGGCCCGGCTTCACCGGAGCGATCAGCGGCTGCACTGTGCTCAGCTCGGCCTTCAGGTGGCCGGACTGGCCGCGCGGCACCGTGGCATAGACATCGCGGGCAAAGCCGACCGGCAGTTGCTTGCTGGCGCCCTTGTAGACCGGAATCTCTTTTACCGCCTTGCCGGCGCTGTACAGCTTCGGTGTCTCGAAGAATTGCAGCGCGTAATTCAGCAGCTTGCTGCTTTCCACTGCGCGCGCTTCCTCGCTGGCGGT
>CAMLGD010000065.1 GCA_946479405.1 uncultured Vogesella sp. | reverse complement strand
TACTCGGTGCTGCGCAACTCGGTGAACACCGAGTTCTATCACGGCCTGATCCAGCTGTGCGAAGCGATGAACATGCCGCTGGAAGGCTTCCACGAAGAAACCGGTCCTGGCCAGCTGGAGGCCGCGCTGGGGGTGGAAAAAGCGCTGCTGGCCGCCGACAACGCCGCGCTGTTCAAGACCTTCGCCAAGGTGATGGCGCAGAAGCAGGGCCGCACCGCCAGCTTCATGGCCAAATGGCATCAGGATTACTCCGGCCAGGGCGGCCACATCCATATCTCGCTGAAAAACGCCGCCGGCAACAACGCCTTCTACGACCCGAGCCAGCCCGGCAACATCAGCCGCACCATGCGCCACTTCATCGGTGGCCTGCAGCAACTGATGCCGCAGATCGCCTGTCTGGCCGCACCCACCATCAACAGCTTCCGCCGTCTGGTGCCCGGCTACTGGGCGCCGACCACCGCGCTGTGGGGCATCGACAACCGCACCGTGTCGCTGCGCGCCATTCCCGGCAGCAACAAGTCGCAACGGGTGGAGTACCGCCTGCCCGGCGCCGACTGCAACCCCTATCTGGCGCTAGCCAGCGCGCTGGCCGCCGGCCTGCACGGCATCGAGCACGAGATCGAGCCGGACGAGGCGATCAGCGGCAACGGCTACCTGCTGGATGTTCCGCCGGAGCGCCGCCTGCCGCGCTCGCTGTGGGAAGCCGCGCAGACGCTGAAGCAATCCGCCGTGGCCCGCGACTGGCTGGGTAACGATTTTGTCGACCACTTTGCCGCCACCCGGGAGTGGGAGGAACGCGAGTTCCAGCGCCACGTCACCGATTGGGAATTGAACCGCTACTTCGAGATCATCTGATATGAGCCAGCATTTTTCCGTTATCTCCCCTGTCGATGGCAGCGAACTGCTGCAACGCCCGTACCACGATGCTGCCGCGGTGCGCGCCACGCTGGATGCGGCCAACCTGGCCCGCTCCAGCTGGCGCCACACCAGCCTGACCGAACGCAAGCTGATGGTTGGCCGCGCGGTGGACGAACTGGTGGCGCGCAAGGAGCGCATTGCCGAAGCGATTACCCGCCAGATCGGCCGCCCGATCAGCCAGTCGCCGGGCGAAGTGCGCGGACTGGAAGAGCGCGCCCGCACCATGCTGGCGCTGGCCGATGAGGGCCTGGCCGATGTGCGCCCGGCGCCCAAGGCCGGTTTCGAGCGCTTCCTGCGCCGCGAGCCGCTGGGCACCGTGCTGGTGCTGGCACCGTGGAACTACCCCTTCCTCACCGCCATCAACACCATCGTGCCGGCGCTGGTGGCCGGCAATACCGTGATCCTGAAGCACTCCAGCCAAACCCCGCTGGTGGCCGAGCTGTTCGACGAAGCCTTCAAGGCCGCCGGGCTGCCGGCCGGGGTGTTCCAGATCCTGCACCTGGACCACGCCGCCACCCTGCAGCTGGTGGCCAGCGACGGCATCGACTTCGTCGCCTTTACCGGCTCAGTAGAGGCTGGCCGCACCGTACAGCGCGCCGCCGCCGAACGTTTCATCGGCCTGGGACTGGAGCTGGGCGGCAAGGACCCGGCCTATGTGCGCGAGGATGCCGACCTGCCCGCCGCCATCGAAAACCTGGTGGACGGCGCCTTCTTCAACTCCGGGCAATCCTGCTGCGGCATCGAGCGTATCTATGTGCACCGCAGCCAGTTCGATGCCTTTGTCGCCGGCTTTGTCGAACTGACCAAGGGCTACCGCTTTGGCAACCCGCTGGACGCCAATACCAACCTCGGCCCGATGGTGCGCGCCAGCGCCGCCGGCTTCGTGCGCGAACAGATTGCCGAGGCCATCGCCCAGGGCGCCACGGCGCTGATTCCACCCGGCCACTTTGCCGCTGATGCACCGGGCACCGCCTACCTGGCGCCGCAGGTGCTGGTCAACGTGCACCACGGCATGCGGGTGATGAACGAGGAAAGCTTCGGCCCGGTGATCGGCATCATGGCGGTGGACAGTGACGAGGAAGCACTGCGACTGATGAACGACAGCCGCTACGGCCTGACCGCCTCGATCTGGACCGCCGACCGCGCCGCCGCCATCCGGCTGGGCGAGCGGCTGGAAACCGGCACCGTGTTCATGAACCGCTGCGATTACCTGGACCCGAGCTTGGCCTGGACCGGGGTGAAAGACACCGGTCGCGGCGTGTCGCTGTCGGTGCTGGGCTACGGCCAGCTCACCCGCATCAAATCCTTCCATCTCAAAGACTGATCATCGTTACTGCTGCGGCCAACGTTGGCCGCAGCTACCGCACAAGGACACGCACCATGCAACTGAAAGGCAACTGGAACTACCCCACCGCCATCCGCTTCGGCGCCGGCCGCGCCAGCGAACTGCCGGCAATGTGCGCCGAGCTGGGCATCAAGCGCCCGCTGCTGGTTACCGACTCCGGGCTGGCCAAGCTGCCGCTGATCGGCAAACTGCTGGACTACCTGCACAGCGCCGGTCTGGCGGCCAAGGTGTTCAGCGACCTGCGCCCCAACCCGGTAGGACGCGACGTGGATGCCGGCGTGGCGGCCTACCAGGCCGGCGGCCATGATGGCGTGATCGCCGTCGGCGGCGGCAGCGCACTGGACGTGGGCAAGGCCATTGCGCTGATGGTGGGCCAAGACCGCCCGCTGTGGGATTTCGAGGACGTGGGCGACAACTGGACCCGCGTCAACGTGGCCGGGGTGGCACCCACCATCGCGGTGCCCACCACCGCCGGCACCGGCTCCGAGGTTGGCCGCGCCTCGCTGATCATCGACGAGAACGGCCACCGCAAGGTCATCATCTTCCACCCGTCGATGCTGCCCAAGCTGGTACTGGCCGACCCGGAACTCACCTGCGGCCTGCCGCGCCACCTCACCGCCGCCACCGGCATTGATGCCTTCGTGCACAACCTGGAAGCCTACTGCTCGCCGTTCTACCACCCCATCGCCCAAGGCGTGGCACTGGAGGGTATGAAGCTGGTGCATGACTGGCTGGAAGCCGCCTGTGACAACGGCAACAACGTGGAAGCGCGCTCGCACATGCTGGCCGCCTCCATCATGGGTGCCACCGCCTTCCAGAAGGGCCTGGGCGGCGTGCATGCCCTGGCGCACCCGATCGGCGCGCACTTCGACACCCACCACGGCCTGGCCAACGCCATCCTGCTGCCCTATGTGCTGGTGAAGAACCGCCCGGCCATCGAGGAACGCATCGTGGCTGCCGCGCGCTACATCGGCCTGGCCGATGCCAGCTTCGACGGCTTCCTGAACTGGATTCTGCAACTGCGTGCCAAGCTGGGTATCGCCCACAGCCTGGCCGAAACCGGCATCAGCAGCGAACACGCGGCAATGATTGGCCACGATGCCAAGCAGGATCCGAGCGACGGCGGCAACCCGCTGCCGCTGTCTGCCGATGACTATGCGGCCATCTTCCTGGCCGCCTGCGAGGGCAAGCTTTATGGCTAAACCTGTGATTGGTCTGACCACCTACCCGCCCGGCCCCGGCCACGGCCCACACACTCCGGAGCTGTACGTACAGGCCGTGGTGCGCGCTGGCGGTGCGCCGGTACTTCTGCCGCATGTCGGTGCCGACATGGTGGATGCCTGGCTGACGCGGCTGGACGGCGTAGTGCTGATCGGCGGTGGCGACATCGAGCCGGCGCGCTACGACGGCGGCGAGCACCCCACCATCTACAACCTCAATCCGGCACGCGACGACACCGAGCTGGCGCTGACCCGCGCAGTACTGGCCAGCAAGTTGCCGACGCTGGCGATCTGCCGCGGCCTGCAGCTGGTAAACACCGTGCTGGGTGGCAGCCTGCACCTGCACCTGCCGGATGTGGTGGGCGAGGACACCCTGCACCGCGCGCCGCCGCGTGAGCCGGTGGCCCACCCCATCCGCGTGGCCGCCGGCAGCTGCCTGGCCAGCTTGCTGGGCGAACACAGCGAGTCGGCGTCCTGGCACCACCAGGCCATCGACCAGCTGGGTGAAGGCCTGGTGCCGGTGGCGTGGGCACCAGACGGGGTGATCGAAGCGGTGGAGCTGCAGGACAACCCGCAGCTCACCGCGGTGCAGTGGCATCCGGAAATCACCGCGGCGGACGATACACGCCAGCAGGCGCTGTTCGACCACCTGATACGCCTGGCCAGCAAGGCAGCCTGACCCGCCAGCAAAACCTTCTCAGCCCCCGTAGCCCCGCCTGACCGTGCCCCGGCACCGCCAGGTGTGGCCCCGGGTTTGCCTGGCGTTTTGATCTGGCAGCAAGCGCAGTAACCGTTTTATTCGCGACGGCCGTGTCGGGACAGCCACGACCGCCGTACCAACGCCTGTTAGCAACCGGCGCAGACCGGACGGGCAAAGCGGCGCAAGCCACCATGCAAGAAGATTGGGATCAAAGGAGAAATTCATGGAGAAGCAAAAGGTCGTGCGAGAGCTGAAACCCAGCCTCAAGACCATTCATCTGTGGGGTATCGCTGTTGGTCTGGTGATCTCCGGGGAGTATTTCGGCTGGAGCTACGGCTGGGCCAGCGCCGGTACGCTGGGTTTTCTGGTGACCTCGCTGCTGATTGCCACGATGTACACCACTTTCATCTTCAGTTACACCGAGCTGACCACATCCATCCCGCACGCCGGCGGCCCGTTTGCCTATGCCCGCCGCGCTTTCGGCCCCACCGGCGGCTTCATTGCCGGCGCCGCCACGCTGATCGAGTTCGTGTTCGCGCCACCGGCCATCGCGCTGGCCATCGGCGCCTATCTGAACGTGCAGTTTCCGGGGCTGGACCCGAAAGTCGCCGCGGTGGGCGCCTATCTGGTGTTCATGACACTGAACATTCTGGGGGTGCAACTGGCGGCCAACTTCGAGCTGTTCGTCACCGTGCTGGCGATTGGCGAGCTGCTGGTGTTCATGGGGGTGGTAACACCTGGCTTCTCGCTGGCCAACTTCAGCGCCAATGGCTGGGCCGGCGGCAGCGAGCTGAACCACACCGCAGTGCTGGGCATCCTGGCGGCCATTCCGTTCGCCATCTGGTTCTTCCTGGCGATCGAAGGCGCCGCCATGGCAGCGGAAGAAGCGGAAGATCCACGCCGCACCATCCCGAAAGCCTATATCGGCGGCATCCTCACCCTGGTGGTGCTGGCCATCGGCGTAATGCTGTTCGCCGGCGGTGTGGGCGACTGGCGCAAACTGGCCAACATCAACGACCCGTTGCCGCAGGCGATGAAGGCGGTGGTGGGCGACAACAGCGGCTGGATGCACATGCTGGTGTGGATCGGCCTGTTCGGCCTGATCGCCAGCTTCCACGGCATCATCATGGGTTATTCGCGGCAGATTTTCGCGCTGGCCCGTGCCGGCTTCATGCCGGCCCTGTTTGCCCGCGTGCATCCGCGCTTCAAGACCCCGCATCTGGCCACCCTGCTGGGCGGCGCCATCGGCATCATCGCCATCTTCAGCGATGAGTGGATCAGCTTTGGTGGCCAGACGCTGACCGCCAACATCATCACCATGTCGGTGTTCGGCGCGCTGGTGATGTACATCATGTCCATGCTCAGCCTGTTCCGCCTGCGCCGTTGCGAAACCCGGCTGGAGCGCCCGTTCCGCGCGCCGTTCTACCCGCTGTTTCCGGCCATTGCGCTGGGCATCGCCGTGCTGTCGCTGGTGACCATGGCCTGGCTGAACCAGCTGGTGTTCGCGGTATTCGTTGCCGCCATGCTGGCCGGCTATGCCTACTTCCTGAGCACCAAGGGCCAGCGTGACGCGGCACCGGAAGACGACATGCTGGAAAGCCGTCCCGAAACCGGCGCCGCGCTGCGTACGTCGATGGCACCGGGCCAGGACTGAGCCAAGCGTTAGCCGCACCAAACGACAAGGGCCGCGCAAGCGGCCCTTGTCGTTGGCGGCCACGCCGCCGCAGCGAGATCAGTGACGCTGCTGTTCGTCGCGCACGGCCTCGATCACGTCCATGCCGAACAGGTCGTTCACTTCGTCCTCGTCGAACACGTAACGTTGGCCGCAATATTCGCAACCCACTTCGATGGAGCCCTGCTCCAGCACCACCTCGGCGACTTCCTGGCCGCCCAGCAGTTTGAGCATCTCGCCGACGCGTTCTTCGCTGCAGTTGCAGGCAAAGCTCACTTCTTCCGGCTCGAACACGCGCACCTGCTCTTCGTGGTACAGGCGATGCAGGATGTCGTGTGCCGCCAGCCCCAGCAGCTCGTCCGGGCGCAGGGTATCGGCCAGCACGGTCAGGTGCTGCCAGGCTTCCGGATCGCCATGGCCGTCCGGCAGGCGCTGCAACAGCAGACCGGCGGCGGTTTCATCATCGCAAGCCAGGATCAGGCGGCTGTCCAGCTGCTCGGAACGTTCCATATAGTGCTGCAGCATGGCGGCGATGCTGTCGCCTTCCAGCGCCACGATGCCCTGCCACGGTTCGCCGTCCTTCGGCTCCAGCGTCAGCACGCAGGTGCCGCCTTCGCCCAGCAGCTCGGCCAGCGGTGCGTCGTGGATGTGGGCGTCGTAACGCGCGGTGGCGCGCACGGTGCGCTCGTTGGTGCACTCGGCCACGGCCAGGCGCAGCGCACCCTTGCCGTGCAGCTGCATGATCAGCGTGCCATCGAACTTGAGGTTGGCCGCCAGCAGCGCGCTGGCCGCCAGCATCTGCCCCAGCACCTTGCGGATGGCCGGCGGGTAATCGTGACGGGCCAGCACCTGCTGCCAGGCGCCGTCCATGCGCACCAGCGCACCGCGTACCGGTGCGCCGTCGAACAGGAAGCGTTGCAGATTGTCGTGTTGGCTCATGAATGCTTGTCCTTGTCGGTAGAGATGGAATAAAGCGTCAACGGCAGCGAGGAGCTGGCGTCGAACTCGCAGGCGGCTTTTACCGCCCGCTCGGCAATTTCCGCTGCCGTCAGCGGGCTGTCGTACAGCACTTGCATCGCACCCATGGCGAACTTGCGGCCGGAGCCGATCGCCCAGTAACGGGCAAACTGGTACACCTCGCGCATCGGGAACACCCCGAAGATGCCGTGGGCGTTGGCCACCAGCACCATCATCTGGCTGGATTCGTACGGGTCTTCCTCGTCCTCTTCCGGCCGCAGGAAGAAATGGTCCTTCAACTTGGGATGGATCTTGCGGAAGGTCTCGAACAGGCCGGCGCGGCTGGACAGGTCGCGCGACTTCATGCCTTTGAGTGCCGACTGCAGTACCAGATCGTGCGCGGCGGAGCCGGCAATGGCCAGGTAGTTGTCATCGATGCGGAAGATCTTGTCGTGGAACACGTCGTAGCCGGCCAGCAACTTGTGCTCGTCGCTGAACGTGGTCTGGGTATCGGCCGCAATGGCGACCTGGCCGTCCTTGCAGACAACGACGATGGTGGTCATGACAGACTCCGGTTGGGCGGGCAAACGCCATAGATAGGGGCACGGCAGCAAACTGCAAGTGCGCTGCAACCCACATTATCGCCCGCCCCCGTCGTGCGGCCAACCTTGGCCGCCGGCGCACTTCGTGAAAAAATGGCGGTATTCACACCCGCCACGGTAATTCCCATGTGCCAATTACTGGGCATGAACTGCAATACGCCCACCGACATCCTGTTTTCCTTTGAAGGCTTCCATCGCCGCGGCGGTCTCACCGACCACCATGCCGATGGCTGGGGCATCGCCTTTTTCGAAGGACGCGGCGTGCGGCTGTTTCTGGACGACAAGCCGGCCATCGACTCGCCGGTAGCCAGCCTGGTGCGCCAGTATTCGATCAAGTCGAAGAACGTGATCGCCCACATCCGCAAGGCCACCCAGGGCGAAGTCAACCTGAGCAACTGCCACCCGTTCCAGCGCGAGCTGTGGGGGCAATACTGGATCTTCGCCCACAACGGCAACCTGCTGGATTTTGCTCCGCCGCCGGGCAGCCATTACCAGCCGGTGGGCAGCACCGATTCCGAACGCGCCTTCTGCTACCTGCTGGAAACGCTGCGCCAGCGCTGGAGCCAGCCGCCGGCACGCGAGGCGCTGTTCGCGGCGGTGGAAACGTTGGCCGCAGAGCTGCGCAGCCACGGCGTGTGCAATTTCATGCTGTCCAATGGCGAATGGCTGTTCGTGCACTGCTCCACCAAGCTGCATTACATCGTGCGCCAGGCGCCGTTCCCCACCGCGCACCTGGTGGACGACGACGTGACGGTGGACTTTTCCACCGTCACCACACCGCTGGATCGCGTCGCCATCATCGCCACCGTGCCGCTGACCGACAACGAGTACTGGACCCCGCTGCAGGATGGCGAGCTGATACTGTTCGCCGACGGCCTGCCGCTGCAGCACAGCATCAGCACCCCGCCCACCCGCATCGATGCGACCAGTTGCGGCAGCGCCTGCGGCGCGGAAGCCGCAACGAAAGCTGATCCAGCGCAAAACTGACCGCATCCGCCGCCGCCGACATGGCGGTGGCGGCAGGCTGCCGTTTATGCTGCAAGGGTGTCCCGTACGGAGTGCCCGCATGTCCCGTTTCGACTTCTCCCATCCGCCGTTTACCCACCTGAGCAATGCCGAGCGGCAAACGCTGGAAAACGCCGCCGATATTGTGTTCTTTGACGACGAAGAACTGATTCTGTCCCCGGGCAAGCCGGTGGACGCGCTGTACGTGGTGATCAAGGGCGTGGTGCGCGAAATGGCCGACGATGAAGTGATCGCCGTCTATCACCAGCGCGATACCTTCGATGCCCGCTCCATGGTGGCCGGCCACACCAGCACCCGCTTCGTGGTGCATGAAGAAGCGCTGGTGTTCGCGCTGCCGCGCGACACCGTGCTGGCGCTCACCGACAGCAACCCCAGTTTCGGCGCCTTTTTCTTTGCCAGCATCTCGCAGAAATTCGGCGCCATGGCGCGCGAATCCGGCAACCGCGAATTGCAGACTCTACTCACCGCCACCGTGCGCGATGCCTGTTCACGGCTGCCGGTGTTTGCCGAAGGCAGCGACAGCATTCTGGACGCGGCGCGGCTGATGAAGCAGCGCAAGAGCAAATCGATCCTGGTGCGCCACGGCGAGCGGCTGGGCATGTTCACCACTACCGATTTCCGCGACATCATCCTGACTGCCACCCCGTCTTCCGCCCCGCTGCACCAGGTCTGCCACTTCGACCTGATCACCGTGGATATCGACGATTTCCTGTTCAACGCGCTGCTGACCATGACCCAGCGCAATATCCGCCGCCTAGTGGTGATGGAGCGCGGCGAACCGGCCGGCATTCTGGCACAGGTGGATATCCTGTCCTATTTCTCCAACCACTCGCACCTGATCGCGCAGCGACTGGACCGCGCCGAATCGCTGGACGAGCTGGCCGCCATTGCCGAGCAGATCACCCGGCTAGTCAGCATCCTGTCCAGCCACGGCGTGAAGGCGCCACAGCTGGGGCGGCTGGTGCAGGCGCTGAATGCACGGCTGTTCGAGCGTGCCTGGCAGCTGATTGCCCCGGCCGAACTGGTCGCCAACAGCTGCCTGCTGGTGATGGGCTCGGAAGGCCGCGGCGAGCAGATCCTGAAAACCGACCAGGACAACGCGCTGCTGATTCGCGACGGCTTCGATCACCCGGCCATTCGCGGCGCCTGTCAGACCTTCAGCGACACCCTGGCGCGCTTTGGCTACCCCCCCTGCCCCGGCGGCATCATGGTGCGCAACCCGGAGTGGTGCCACCACGAGCAGACGATGCGCGACCAGCTGTATCGCTGGGTACTGACGCCGGATGGCGATGCGCTGATGAACCTGGCGATCTTCATCGATGCCGAGGCGGTGGCCGGCGACCACAGCCTGCTGGCGCAATGCCGCCAGTATCTGAACAGCCTGCTGTCGGACGATGAAAGCTTCTACGCCCGCTTCGCCCGCGCCATCGAGCAATTCGACACCCCGCTGGGCTTCTTCGCCCAACTGCTGACCAAGGAGAAAGACGGCGCCGCCACACTGGATATCAAGAAAGGCGGCATCTTTCCCATCGTGCACGGCATCCGCGCGCTGTCGCTGCGCCATGGTGTCACCGCCTGCAATACCTTCGACCGCCTGCAACAGCTGGCCGACCGCGGCCTGCTGGAGCGCGAACTGGCCAACGACGTGGGCGAGGCGCTGTCCTTCCTGCTGGGGCTGCGCCTGAGCCACGGTCTGGCCGAGCTGGCCGACGGCCGCAGCGCCAGCAACCTGATCCACCCGGAACGGCTGTCCACGCTGGAGCGCGACCTGCTGAAAGATGCACTGGCGCTGGTGAAACGCTTCAAGGGCTATCTGCGCCACCACTTCCGCCTGGGAGCCATCGCATGATAGCCACCGCCTTGAGACGCCAGCTGGCCCGCTGGCGGCTGAAAGATCCAGCCTTTGCCTATCTGCTGGACGAAGACGACAGCGAGGTGGTGAGCGTGGACTGCGAAACCACCAGCCTGAACGTGCGCGAGGCCGAGCTGCTGTCCATCGGTGCGGTGAAAATCCGCGGCCAACGTATCCTCAGCAGCGAATCGTTCTACGTGCTGGTGAAGCCGGAACGCCGCCCGGAAGCAGGCAGCGTGAAGATTCATGGCCTGCGCCCGCGCGATGTCTCCGACGGGCTGTCGCCGCGCGAGGCGGTGGCGCAACTGCTGGCCTTTATCGGCGGGCGGCCGCTGGTGGGCTACTACCTGGAATACGATGTGGCGGTGCTGAACAAGTATGTGCGCGAGCTGGCCGGCATCGGCCTGCCCAACCGCCAGATCGAAGTCTCCGGCCGGTTCTACGATTACAAGATTCGCCAGCAGCCAGACAGCAATGTGGATCTGCGCATGGCCACGCTGGTTGACGAGCTGGGGGTGCCGGCGCTAGCGCGCCATGATGCGCTGAACGATGCCATCACCGCCGGCATGATGTATCTGGCACTGAAAAAGCGCGGCTTCGGCTAGCGACCCTTGGCAGCCCACGGTGACTGCGGCCAACGTTGGCCGCAGTGTCAGCCGGCCACGGCGGCAGGCATGAAAAAAGGAGGGCATCTGCCCTCCTTCAACCTTGCCGGCCAGTCGCGGTACCGGCAATAGCACAAAACTTTCAGTAGCCGAGCGACTCGTGACGGGTCTGCACCAGCTTGCCGGCAGACAGCGACATCAGCAGCAGCGCAATGCGCTCGTGCATGATGACAGTGTGATTATTACCGGCAAACTGCATGAAGCGACGCAGGTCTTCACGCACTTTGCGCGAGCCGGTCAGGTCGATGATGATGTCCACCCGCTCGCCCTGCTCGGCCAGTTCGATGAAGTTGTCCGTCACCGGAATGCCGTGCGCCTGGACCAGCGCCACGCCGGGCAACGCCAGGTTCAACTCGGCCACCCCCACCAGCTCGACAAAGTCCGAAGCCAGTAGCTGCTTCAACAGCGGAGTAGCCGTCTCACCCGCCCCCACCATCGCCACGCGAATTTTTTCCATCTCGACCCCAACTCGTGCTCATGCACTAAGCATTTGGAAGCCGGCATTTTAACGAGCGCGCCCTGCGGCCAACTTGCGCCAGATCAATTGGCCACAAACGCCAGTAGCTCATCGCGGTGCGGCATACCGGCCTGTGCGCCCAGGCGGGTGACCGACAAGGCCCCGGCAGCAGCGGCATAACGTATCGCAGTCTCCAGCCCCTGTGGCAGGAAGGTCGCCAGCGCACCGTTGAAGGTATCGCCGGCACCGGTACTGTCCACCGCACAGACCTGGAAGCCCGGCTGGTGATGCAGCGTGCCATCGGCCCGTGCATGCCAGGCGCCATTCTTGCCGTGGGTCATCACCACCTTGCCCGGCAACAGCGGCAGCAGGCTGGCCATGTCCGCCCCTGGGCGCCCCAGCACCGTCGCCAGTTCGTGTTCATTCGGTGTCAATAACGCGACCTGCTGCAACAGGGCCACCGGCAGCGCTTGCGCCGGCGCCGGATTGAGGATTACCGGCACCCCATGGCGGGCGGCAGTTGCCAGTACCGCCGCCACCGTCTCCAGCGGGATTTCCAGCTGGGTAAGGATTACATCCGCCCCGGCCAGCAGCGCATCGGCGGCGGCGATGTCCACCGGCAACAGCGCATGGTTGGCGCCCGGCACCACCACAATGCTGTTTTCGCCACCGCTGACGGTAATCAGCGCCACACCGGTGGCGGCATCGCTGCGGCCAACGTGGCGGGTATCGATGTCTTCTTGCTGCAGGCCTGCCAGCAGCTGCTCGCCAAAGGCATCACGACCAACCTTGCCCACCATGCTGACGCTGGCGCCCAGCCGGCTGGCGGCCACCGCCTGGTTGGCCCCCTTGCCGCCCGGCACTGTCAGGAAGCGTTCGCCGCTGAGCGTTTCGCCCGGCGCCGGGAAGCGATCGGTCACCACCACCAAGTCCATATTGATGCTGCCTACCACTACAACTTTGGTCATTGTTGCCTGCTCCACCGGTATCGCGCGGTCAAAAAAAGGGGCCGCGATTATCTAGCCGCCCCAGCAATTACTCAAGCTGGCCCCACAGACAGCAGAAAGCCGCCTTGCGGCGGCTGGCAACCCGTTGCCGGGTGGGTCAATGCAGGGCCTGGCGGGTAAGGAAGCGCAGGTAGCCCACGCTTTCTATCCAGTAGGCACCATCCGCCAGCGGTGTGGCATCTTCCAGATCGGCCACGGTCAGCACCAGTTCGGCACCGTCCAGCTGCGCCTCCAGCGCCACATCGTCATCTTCGGCATAGTCTTCGGAGGCAAACATGAATTCCGGTTTGATCAGCTGGTTGTTGATCTGAATGTAATCGGACTGGTTGAGCAACTGCAGGATGTTCATGATACGCCCCTCCAATTGCGGCCAGCCGGCTGACCGCGGGTCTATTTCACCCTGTATGCACCGGCCGGCTGCCGGCACATCTTACTTGTTCACCACCCGTTGATTCTCCCTTTGTACTCTAGACCCAGCCGCGCTCGGCCAGCGATTCGGCACGTGTGCCGGTCACCACAAAATGATCCAGTAACCGGATATCGACCAGCAGCAACGCCTGCTTGAGCGTGGCAGTCAGCGCCCGGTCGGCGGCCGATGGCTCGGCCACGCCGGATGGATGATTGTGCGCCACGATCACGGCACTGGCATTGTGCTGCAGCGCCCGGCGTACGACCTCCCGCGGGTAGACCCGCGCTTCGGTCAAAGTGCCACGTGATACTTCTTCGACTGCCAATACACGGTTTTGTGCCGTCAGAAACAGCACCATGAACACTTCCACATCCTGACTGCCAATAGCCAGCCGCAGGTAATGGCGTACGGCGTCCGGGCTGTCCAGCACATCACCCAGCTGCATGTCCTCCGCCAGCAACCGCCTGGCCAGCTCTTTCACCGCGGCAAACTGCGCATACTTGGCCGGCCCCATGCCGGCACAGCGGCTGATGTCCTCCTCACCAGCTGCCAGCAACTTGCCCAAGCTGCCAAAACGCTGCAGCAGCTGGCGCGCCATGTCCACTGCCGACAGGCCACGTACCCCGGTGCGCAGAAAAATGGCCAGCAGTTCGGCATCCGACAGTATCTGTGGGCCACGCTGCAGCAGCTTCTCGCGTGGGCGTTCTGCTTCCGGCCAGTGCGTGATGGACATCGCAAGCTCCTGATTTTGGCTATAGCATGGTTTTTACCAGATTATTAATGACAAATCACTATTGTGTAGTTGGGACCTTCCGCAGCGCAGCACTGGCGCTTCCGCTACAATTGCTTCCGTGATGAAACCGCAGCATTCCGAGACAGGCATGGCGCAAAAAAACATTCTTCTGGGTATTACCGGTGGCGTAGCCGCTTACAAGGCCGCCGAATTGACGCGGCTGCTGGTAAAGGCAGGCCACCGCGTAGAAGTGGTCATGAGCGAAAGTGCCACCCGCTTTGTGACGCCACTGACTTTCCAGGCGCTCTCCGGTCATGCGGTGTACCACGACGTGTGGGACAGCCGCCCGGATAACGCGATGGCCCACATTGAGATGTCGCGCCGCGCCGATGCCTTCGTGATCGTGCCGGCCACGGCCGACTGCATTTTCAAACTGGCGCACGGTGCCTGCGACGACCTGATCTCCACCATGGCGGCAGCACGCACCTGTCCATTGATCGTGGTGCCGGCGATGAACCGCCAGATGTGGGACAACCCGCCCAATCAGCGCAACATCGCCCAGCTGCACGCCGATGGCGTAACGGTCTGGGGGCCGGCGCATGGCGTGCAGGCCTGCGGTGAAACCGGTCCGGGACGCATGCTGGAGCCGGAGGAAGTCTTCGAATTGCTGCAAGGTTTTTTCGATGCCAAGGTGCTGGCCGGCAAGAAAGTACTGCTCACCGCCGGCCCGACTTTCGAACCGATCGACGCCGTGCGCGGCATTACCAATATCAGCTCCGGCAAGATGGGCTACGCGCTGGCGCGTGCCTGCCGCGATGCCGGAGCCGAGGTCACCCTGGTTTCCGGCCCGACCGCGCTATCCGCTCCGGTGGACGTACGTTTGCTGCCGGTGCAGAGCGCGCAGGAAATGTATCAGGCGGTATTGTCCGATGTTGGCCGCAGCGATGTATTCATCAGCGTGGCGGCAGTAGCGGACTACCGCGTGAAAAACCGCAGCGAACACAAGCTGAAAAAAGGCGATGCCGTGCCGGTGATCGAACTGGAAGAAAACCCGGACATCCTCGCCACTGTGGCCGGTCTGCCGGCGGCGCCGTTTTGCGTAGGCTTTGCGGCCGAAAGCCAGAACCTGCTGGACTTTGCCGAGCAGAAACGCAAGCGCAAGAAGGTGCCGCTGCTGGTAGCCAATCTGGCACAGCAGGCGATGGGCGCCGACCAGAATGAAGTGATCCTGCTGGACGACCATGGCCAGCACCCGCTGCCGGCCATGCCCAAGGACGACGTTGGCCGCGCCATCGTTGCCCATCTGGCCAAGAGCCTTAACCGTTAACCCGATATTTTTTAGCTGATGAAACCCGTACTCGACGTCAAGATTCTCGATTCCCGTCTGCATGACTGCCTGCCGGCCTATGCTACCAGCGGCTCCGCCGGCCTCGATCTGCGTGCTGCCATCGACAGCGACATGCTGATTGAACCCGGCCAGACCACGCTGGTCCCAACCGGCATGGCCATCCACCTGGCAGACCCGACCCTGGCGGCAATGATCCTGCCGCGCTCCGGCCTGGGTCACAAGCACGGCATCGTGCTGGGCAACCTCGTGGGGCTGATCGACTCCGACTACCAGGGCCAGCTGATGGTCTCGGTGTGGAACCGTGGCGACACCCCGTTCAAGCTCAGCCCGCTGGAGCGCATTGCCCAGATGATCATCGTGCCGGTGGTGCAGGTAGCCTTGAACATAGTCGAAGACTTCGATGCCTCCGAGCGTGGTGCCGGCGGCTTTGGCAGTACCGGCC
>CAMLGD010000064.1 GCA_946479405.1 uncultured Vogesella sp. | reverse complement strand
CTGGGCTGTCCTAAGGCCGCCTCCGATTCCGAGCAGATCCTCACCCGCCTGCGCGCCGAGGGCTATGAAATTTCCGGTACATACGATGGTGCCGACCTGGTGGTGGTCAACACCTGTGGCTTTATCGATGCCGCGGTGCAGGAATCGCTGGACGCCATCGGCGAGGCACTGAACGAAAACGGCAAGGTGATCGTTACCGGCTGTCTGGGCGCCAAGGGCGACGTGGTGAAGGACGCGCATCCGTCGGTGCTGGCCATCACCGGCCCGCACGCCACCGACGAGGTGATGACCCACGTGCACACCCACTTGCCCAAGCCGCACGATCCGTTCGTCGACCTGGTGCCGGACATTGGCGTGCGCCTGACCCCCAAGCACTATGCCTACGTGAAGATTTCCGAAGGCTGCAACCATCGCTGCACCTTCTGCATCATCCCGTCCATGCGCGGCGATCTGGACAGCCGCGCCATCGACAGCGTGCTGGCCGAAGCGGCCAACCTGGCCAAGGCCGGGGTGAAGGAACTGCTGATCATCTCGCAGGATACTTCCGCCTACGGGGTGGACGTGAAGTACAAGCTGGGCTTCCATAACGGCCGTCCGATCAAGACCCGCCTGCTGGAACTGTGCGAGGAGCTGGGCAAGCACGGCATCTGGGTGCGCCTGCACTACGTGTATCCGTACCCGAGCGTGGACGAGATCATTCCGCTGATGGCGGAAGGCAAGATCCTGCCGTACCTGGATATCCCGTTCCAGCACGCCAGCCAGAAGATCCTCAAGCTGATGAAGCGCCCGGCCAACAGCGAGAACGTGCTCGGCCGCATCAAGAAATGGCGCGAGATCTGCCCGGATCTGGTGATCCGTTCCACCTTCATCGTCGGCTTCCCGGGCGAAACCGAAGAAGACTTCGAAGAGCTGCTGGCCTTCATCCGCGAAGCGCAGCTGGATCGCGTCGGCTGCTTCACCTATTCGCCGGTGGAGGGTGCCGCCGCCAACGAGCTGGCCGACCCGGTGCCGGAAGAGGTGAAGGAAGAGCGCAAGGAGCGCTTCATGGAAGTGCAGGCGGAAATCTCCGCCACGCGCCTGGCTGCCCGCGTCGGCCGCCGCTACACCGTACTGGTGGACGAGATCGACGAAGAGGGTACCGCCATCTGCCGCAGCTACGCCGATGCGCCGGAAATAGACGGTCTGGTGTTTGTCGAAGATGCCGCCGGCCTGAGCGTGGGCGACTTTGTCGAGGTGGACATCGTCGATGCCAGCGAGCACGACCTGTGGGGCGAGCGCGTGTAAGCCATGCGCATGCGGCCAACGGTGGCCGCATGCAAAACGGCGCTCCAGCACTGGCTGGGCGCCGTTTTTGTTTTTACGGAGCTAGCCGCGTGCGGCGAACAGCAACGGTACGCCACTGCCTTGCAGTCGCTCCACCTTGTGCGGCTCGGCATCGGCTTCGATCACCAGCCGGCTGACCTCTGTCAGCGGCGTTACCGCAAATGGCGAGGCGGTGCCCAGCTTCTGGTTGGTGACCGCCAGCACGATCTGGCTGCACTGTCGCACCAGCAGGCGCTTGAAGGCGGCTTCTTCGGCGATGGTGGTGCCGATGCCCAGCTCGATGTCCACCGAGCAGGTACCCAGAAAACAGATGTCCGGCCGCATCGCCTGCACTTCCAGCGCGGCAGCCGTGCCGATAGTGCCGCCGATACGGTGATCCATGCGTCCGCCTACCAGGGTGACGTCCAACTGCTGTCGTCCCAGCAGCGCCGCGGCGATGGGGATGGAATTGGTGGCCACCGTCAGCGGCATGTCCGGCAGTGCACGGGCGATCTCCAGATTGGTGGTACCGGAATCCAGAAACACGAATTGCCCCGCCTGCAGCAGTTGCACCGCGGCAGCGGCCAACCTTACCTTGCTGGCCACGTTCTCGTGGCTGCGCTCGCTGAAGCTGCCGGTGTTGGGCGTCATGGCGATGGCGCCGCCGTAGACACGCTTGCACACGCCGCTGGCTGCCAGCTCGCGCAGGTCACGGCGGATGGAGTCCTCTGATACCCCCAGTGTCTGTGCCAGTTCGGTGGCCAGCACGCGGCCATCCTGCAGCAGCAGCTGGCGGATGTAGAGCTGGCGGTCGCTGGGCAGGCTGCTGTTGCCGGGGCGCGGCAGGCGGGTATCGATGTTCATGCGTGATTGACCGGTGAAGTTTGCGCAATCGTGCAACATCGGGCGCGGCAGGTCAATTTTTTGCACAAATTTGCACACGTTTTTGCACGATTGTTTGCGTGTTTGTGCATGAAGGTGCACAATTGAGCAGTCACTTCACCGGAGATTGCCATGTTCCGCGCCATTGCCACCGATCTGGACGGCACCTTGCTGGATGCCGATTCCCGCGTTAACGCCCGCAGCTGGCAGGCGCTGCGCCGTGCCGCCGCTGCCGGCTGCCAGCTGATTGTCGCCACCGGTCGTCACCACCGTGATGTGCGTGGCATCCTGGCGGCGGGCAGCGATCTGCCGATCAGCGTGATCAGCTCCAACGGCGCCCGCGTGCATGCCCACGATGACAGCGAACTGTATGCGGCCAACCTGCCGCCGGCGTTGGTGAACAAGCTGGTGCAGCCAGGCCTGGCCGGCGATGCGGAGATCGCGCTGTACCTGGATGAGCAGCGCCTGGCCTGCCGTTACCAGGGGGCGCTGCAGGCCTATGCCGGTAAAGCGCAGCAGGTGGCCAGCCTGGCGGACTACCACGGCAGCAATGTGGCCAAGATCATCTACTACGCGGCACCAGAGCAGTTGGCGGCCATCGAGCAGGACATCCTGTACCGCTTCGAGGGCCAGCTGGCGCTGGTGTACTCGCAGGATTGCTACCTGGAGGTGATGGCGGTGGGAGTGAGCAAGGGCAGTGCGCTGTCGCTGCTGCTGGCACAGCTGGGCATTGCCACCGAGCATTGCGCGGCGTTCGGCGATGCGCAGAACGACGTGGAAATGCTGCAACTGGTGGGCCACCCGCACCGCATGGCCAATGCCAGCCCCCGGCTCAGCAGCCGGGTGCCGCAGGCACACAGCATCGGCCACCATGCCGAATCGGCGGTGGCCAGCGTGCTGGAGCGGGCGTTCGCCTGAGTGTTGCCGAGCGAGCATGCGCGCCGATAAGGTTGGCCGCATGAAAAACCGCCTGTCCGGTTTGCCGGCAGGCGGTTGCTATTTGGCGGGCTGGTATGGTGCCGGTTCAGGCGGTAACGAGATGGAACTGGCGCACGCTTTCGCCCAGCTCTGCCATCAGCTTGTCCAGCCGTTCGGTAGCGCTGGCGATGGTGTCGGTTTCGCCGGATAGCGCACGACTGGCATCGCCCACCGCACTGATATTGCCGGCGAACTGGGCAAAGCCGGTGTTCTGGCTTTCTTCCGCCTGCGATACCTCGCGCAGCAGCTGTGCCAGCGCATGGGTATCGCGGATGATGCCGCTCAGCCGCTGCTGTGCATCCACTGCATGCTGGCGTCCGGCATTCACCTGCTGGTTGCCGTTGCGGATGGCATCGATGGCCTGATTGGTGCCGCTGACGATCAGGCCGATCTTCTGCTCGATGTCCAGCGTGGCCTGCTGGGTGCGTTCGGCCAGTTTGCGCACTTCGTCGGCTACCACGGCAAAGCCGCGGCCCATTTCACCGGCACGGGCCGCTTCGATGGCGGCGTTCAGCGCCAGCAGGTTAGTCTGGTCGGCAATGTCACGGATCAGCTGCACGATGCCGTTTACCTCGGTGCTACGTTGCCCCAGGTCTTCCATGCGTTCCACTGCATGCACAATCACCTCGCCGGCCTGGTTGAGCTGGCTGACGGCCTGATCCATCGCCGTACCGCCATCGTTGGCCGCAGCGCCGGCGTTGTGCGCCATGCTGGTGGCGCTGTGTGATTGCGCTGCCGTCTGGCTGGTGACCACCGCCATCTGCTGCGCGATCACCACCATGTCCTCGGCACGGTGACGCTGCGTACTCATGGTGCGGGCGATCAGCTGCGTACTGCCGGCGATGTCGCGGCTTTCGCTGGAGGCGGCGCTGATGGAGCGGGTCACCTGTTCCATCATCTGCTTCATCGCCAGCGTGGCGTGCTCGGCGGCTTCGCGCGCCTGTTCCAGTTTGGCGAAACTGCGCGATTTGGCGCGGTCGTAGGACAGCGCCAAGCTCAGCACCACCAGGGTGAGGCCGATCAGCGACTTGGCCTGCAGAATCGGCAGTTCTTCATGCGCAATCGGGGTGGGCGGGATGTCGCCGGCGGCGGACAGCAGGAACATGATGCCGATCATCACGAAGGTCAGCAGCGTCCACGCGATACCGGCGCGGCGGCCGCTGACGAAAATGGCGGCAAATGGTACCGAGGCAAACCACATGATGCTGGTGGACATGATGCCGCCGTTTACATACACCATCCACGCCACCATACCGTACATCACCAGCACGATGAGCTGCGCCACCAATCGCAGCGCGCTGCTGAGCTTCAGCAGCAGCGGCCCCAGCAGCATGGCCACCCCGCCCACCACGATGCCGGTGCCCATCGCCGGGTGGTGCAGCTTGAAGTAGGAGATGGCGAACAGCGGGGCGATCAGCCCGGCCAGCAGGCCGACGCTGACCACGGTGCGGGCGCGGATCAGGCCTTCGGCATCCTGGCGGATGGCCTCCGGAATGAACCACTCGGTGATGGCGTTGAGTGACATGTTGTTTCCTCGCGTTGTCGTGTTGGCGGCGCCTCCTGGATGGGCGCGGCTCATGCTTTGTTGTTGCTGTCTATGCAGCGAGCAACAGGCTAAAACAATTGTTTGAATTCGACAAGCGGCTGGCCGGAAACGATTTTTTGGCTTGCTTACAATTGTTTTCAAAGATTGCGCGCCGGCAGTGCGGGCTGGAAAACCGCCGCCACTGGCCTATGCTGAGGACACACAACCGGGATGGAGATGAATCATGGGACAGATGCTGGACAAACAGGTAAGCGATCTGCTGTCGCGCCGCGATCACGGCCTGGCTTGCTGTGATGTGAAGAGTTCGTCGGTGCGGTTGCAGAAGTTGCCGCTGGGCGCGGATCAGGCGCTGCAGTTGCAGGCGCTGGCGCAAGTGCTGGATGCCAGCAGTGAATGTCTGGGCGGGCAGTTGCTGGCGGCGGCGGTAAGTGATTTGTGGAACAAGCTGGATGAGCCGCTGCGTAGCGAGGCAGTGGCCGCCTGCCGCGCAATACAGGATGCCAACCGGCCGGAAGCCACGCCGGGGGTGGAGTTCGATCTGGGTAGTAGTTAGCGCAGTGCAAGGTTGGCCGCAAAGACAATGCCCCGCGGATGGCGGGGCATTGTCTTTGCTCGGTTGCAGCTGCGGGGCGTTTAGCCTTGCAGCGGCATCTGCTCGGCCTGGATCGCCGTCAGCGCGATGGTGTAGACAATGTCGTCCACCAGTGCGCCGCGTGACAGGTCGTTCACCGGTTTCTTCAAGCCTTGCAGCATCGGCCCCACCGACACCACGCCGGCGGAGCGCTGCACCGCCTTGTAGGTAGTGTTGCCGGTGTTCAGGTCCGGGAACACGAACACATTGGCACGCCCGGCCACCGGGCTGTCCGGCGCCTTCTGCCGGCCGACCGACTCTACCGATGCCGCGTCGTACTGCATCGGGCCGTCGATCAGCAGCTCCGGGCGCTTCGCCCGTGCGATGCGGGTAGCTTCGCGCACCTTTTCTACATCGTCGCCGCTGCCGGAAGAGCCGGTAGAGTAGGAGATCATCGCCACCCGCGGCGGAATGCCGAAGGCGGCGGCGGAATCTGCGCTCTGGATGGCGATGTCGGCCAGCTCTTCCGCGCTCGGGTCCGGGTTCACCGCGCAGTCGCCGTACACCAGTACCTGATCCGGCATCAGCATGAAGAACACGCTGGAGACCAGCTTGGCTTCCGGCGCGGTCTTGATCAGCTGCAGCGCCGGGCGGATGGTGTTGGCAGTGGTGTGGATGGCGCCGGACACCAGGCCGTCGACCTCGTTCAGCGCCAGCATCATGGTGCCCATCACCACATTGTCTTCCAGCTGCTGCTCCGCCATCGGCGCGTTGAGGCCCTTGCTCTTGCGCAGTTCCACCATTGCCGGCACGTAGCGTTGACGCACTTCGTTGGGGTCGACGATCTCGATGTCGGCCGGCAGGGTGATGCCCTGCGCTTCTGCCACCTGTTCAATCTCGTGGCGTTCGCCCAGCAGCACGCAGTGGGCGATGCCCTTCTCGTGGCAGATGGCCGCGGCGCGCACCGTGCGCGGCTCGTTGCCCTCCGGCAGCACGATGCGCTTGGCGGCGCGACGGGCTTTTTCCATCAGCTGGTAACGGAACGCCGGCGGCGACAGTCGTTTCTCATGGTGCTCGCCGATGCGCTGGCGCAGCTGGCTGGTGCTGATGCGCTCGGCGACAAAATCGACCACCCGCTCCATGCGCTCCAGATCGTCGGCCGGCACCTGGCGGCTCATGGTCGAGATCAGGGTTGCGGTTTCCAGGGTGTTGGTGTCGATCGACAGCACCGGCAGGCCGCTGGTGAAGGCCTTGTGGCATAGCTGCGCTACGCGCGGGTCGGGCGCTGCGTCACAGGTCAGCAGCAGGCCGGCCAGCGGTACGCCGTTCATGGTGGCCATCGCGGTGGCGAGCACGATGTCCTCGCGGTCGCCGGGGGTGATGATCAGCGCACCGGGCTTGAGCAGCTCGACGATATGCGGCACCGAGCGCGCCATCACCGAGATGCTGCGCACGCGGCGGCGCGTCAGCTGGCCGGCGTGTAGCAGTTTGGCTTTCAGGTAGTTGGCCACGTCCAGCGTGCGCGGCGCCTGCAACTCCGGCTCGAACGGGATGCCGCCGAGGCAGGCAATGCGCTGGCTCTGGATCAGGCGGCTGGATTCGGTAATCTCTGCGGCCAACGTGGCCTGGTCCTGCCCCGGGCGCAGACGGTTGAGGATGTAACCAGCCACCTGTCGCGGCTGGCCGCCGAAGGCCTGGATGGTGATCTCCAGCTGTTCCGCCAGCGTGTGGCTGGGCAGCTGGTCGGCGGCGCCGACCAGGATCACTTCCGCCTGCAGCGTGCGCGCGATCTTGCTGTTGATGTAGGTGGTGAACACCCGTTGCTGGTCCTGCACCAGACCTTCCACGATGACCACATCCACGCCGGCAGAGGCGCGCTGGAACAGGTGCACCACCTCTTCCATCAGCTGGTCGAGCTGGCCCTGGCTCAGCAGGTGCTCGGCGTGGTCCATCGGCAGCGGCTCCGGCGCGTTGAGACGGCACAGCTCGCGGGCGAAGTGGGTGGAGCGTTCCGGCTCGCTGGTGTCGCTACCCTGCGCAATCGGCTTGACGAAGCCGACCTTGAGGCCGTCCTGTTCCAGTGCGCGGATCAGGCCCAGCGAGACCGAGGTCAGGCCGGCGTCAACGCCGATCGGGGCGATCAGAAAAGTATGCATTGCTGTTCCCTCAGGCCGCCGGTTCGCACAGTGCCGCAGTATCCAGCGCGATCATCAGTTCTTCATTGGTGTTGATGACCAGCGCCGGGGTGCCGCCGTCGCGGGTGATGCGGCCAGCCCTGCCGCGGAAGGCGGCATCGTTGGCCGCAGGGTCGAGTTCGAGGCCGAGGAAGCCGAGCAGCTTGATTACCTTGGCGCGCAACAGCGGCGAGTTTTCGCCGATGCCGCCGGTGAACAGCAGCGCATCCAGCCGGCCCAGCGCCACGGTCATCGCGGCGATCTGCTTGGCCAGACGGTAGGCGAACACTTCCAGCGCAATCTGCGCACCGGTGTGGCCGGCAGCGGCAGCGTCTTCCAGTTCGCGGCAGTCGCTGGACAGCTCGGACAGGCCGAGCAGGCCGGATTGTTTGTTCAGCAGGTCGGTGACCTGGTTGACGTCCATGTTCAGCGCACCGGCCAGGTAGCCGAAAACGCCCGGATCAATATCGCCGGAGCGGGTACCCATCACCAGGCCTTCCAGCGGGGTCAGCCCCATGCTGGTGTCGACACTCTTGCCGTTCAGCACTGCGGCGACCGAGGCGCCGTTGCCAAGGTGGGCGCAGACGAAGGCGGACTCTGCCAGCGGCTTGCCAAGCATTGCCGCGGCTTCGGCGGTGACATAGCGGTGGCTGGTGCCGTGGAAGCCGTAGCGGCGCACGCCGTGTTCGCGGTACAGCGCCATCGGCACGGCATACAGATAGGCGTGCTGCGGCATGGTCTGGTGGAAGGCGGTATCGAACACCGCTACCTGTGGCAGACCGGGGAAGCATTCCAGCGCGGTGCGGATGCCCAGGAGGTGCGCCGGGTTGTGCAGCGGCGCCAGGCGGGCGCAATCCTCGATGGCAGCAATCACGCCAGCGTCGATCAGGGTGGAGTGCTTGAAGGTCTCGCCGCCGTGCACCACGCGGTGGCCGATGGCGGTCACGCTGCTGGTCAGTTCGCGCTCGTTCAGGTAGCTCACGATCGCCCGCATGGCACCGCTGTGGTTGCCTTGCGCCAGCGACAGCGTCACCTTTCTGTCGTCCTGCTTGAAGCTGATGCAGGCATCGGGCAGGCCGAGTTTTTCTGCCAGGCCGCTAAGCGTGGTGAGCTGGTCAGCCGGGTTGATCAGCGCGAATTTGAGCGACGAGCTGCCGCAGTTGATGACGAGAGTGTGGGTGATCATGTTGGATCCGTAAGCGGTAAGACTGCGAAACAAGGAGTCTGTGCCGTGGTTGCGTATTGTTGTTATTGCCGCGCGCGACGCCAGATCAGGCTGCCAACAGTGCGGGAGGCGGCATTATCGCTGTTTGTGGTGCATTGCACCATAGGGGCTTTCCCGCTGCCGCTGGGGGCTGCATTCTGGTGCTGATTGTGCTGGCGACTTAAGACAAGGCCATGAAAGCAAACGGGTTTTGTCCGCAAAATTTTCCAGTGGCGGGGTTGGGTGTATTTAACGGCTGATTACCTTGACTTGACACAAAAACCGCGGCAAAAAACGCTTGCCCCGGGGGGGGATTTGGCCCAAAATCCCGGCCTCGATTGCGGGGGTGGCTGTCGCTAACCCGCGCAATCGATTGATTTTTATTTTTATAGCTCTCCGTAAACTCGTTAAGAGCGAGATTCGGCTGGTCTTATATCTTCTTCCACGGAGGTGTGGGAATAATGTCTGATCTGGCTTCGTCCCAGTTGCTCCAGGCTTCTGCCGCGCAGTTGCCCATTCATACCTACTTCGATCCGGCCTACTACGCGCTGGAGCAGAAGACCCTGTTTGCCGATGCCCCGCAATACTATGGCCACGAGCTGATGGTGCCGAACGCCGGCGACTACCAGACGCTGGACTGGATGGGCCACGGCAAGATGCTCAAGAATGTCGCCGGCGACATCAAGCTGATCTCCAATGTGTGCCGTCACCGCCAGGCCCTGATCTACCAGGGGCGCGGCAATGGCAACCATATCGTGTGCAATCTGCACGGCTGGACCTACGACAATGCCGGCCAGCTGGTGGGGGCGCCGCATTTTCCGCAAACGCCGTGCCTGAACCTGAACCAGACCGAGCTCACCCGCTGGAACGGCCTGCTGTTCGATGCCCGCCGCGACGTTGGCCGCGACCTGGCCAAGCTGGGTGTGGCCAAGCACATGACGTTCGAAGGCTATGGCTATCACAAGTCCTTCACCACCGAATACAACTTCAACTGGAAGACCTTCATCGAGGTGTATTCCGAGGACTACCACGTCGATCCGTTCCACCCGGGCCTGGGCAACTTCGTCGATTGCGGTGATCTGAAATGGGAGTGGGGCGACCACTACCATGTGCAGACCGTGGGGGTGAAGAACAAGCTGGCCCGCTCCGGCAGCAAGGTGTACGGCAAGTGGCATGAAGAAGTCATCAAGCGCTATGCCGACCAGCAGCCGGAATACGGCGCCATCTGGCTGACCTACTACCCCAACATCATGGTGGAGTGGTATCCGCATGTGCTGGTGGTAAGCGTGGTGATCCCCAAGGGGCCGGAGCAGTGCACGGTGATTACCGAGTTCTACTACCCGGATGACATCCTGTGGTTCGAGCCGGATTTCATCGAAGCCGAGCAGGCTGCCTACTTCGAAACCGCGGTGGAGGACGACGAAATCTGCCAGCGCATGCACGAAGGTCGCAAGGCGCTGTGGCTGCGTGGTGAAAGCGAAGTCGGCCCCTACCAGTCGCCCACCGAAGACGGCATGCAGCACTTCCACGAGTTCTACCGCCGCCTGATGGGTGAACATCTGGCTGGCTAAGACACTGTATTGTGCGGCACAATAACTACGGCGCGGATTTCCGCGCCGTAGTTATTGGTAGTCGCCGTTTGCCTGGCAAGTGGCGCCCACCCCGAAAACAATAAGGCTGCCGATGGCATGGCCTGCCGTATCGCCCGGTTCTGTCTGAGCCGCTGCCGTTACGCAGGTCCGTTGCCGGTCGCCCGCAGTGCGGCTTTCCCGCGCTGTTCCCTTGCCGACTGCCACCCCCATGCGCTGTTACCGCCTGCTGCCCGTCCTGCTGTTGCTTGCCTCTACTGTCTCCGCTGCTCCGTACCGCAACCCCGCGTTGGGCGTGAGTTTCGATCTACCGGCCGGCTGGAAGGTGCGCCCGGATAGCCAGGGCGGCATTCGCGTGCTGCCGCCGCAGGTGGAAGACCGCGAACGCAGCGGCGTCAGCGTGCGGCTGTGGCGCGAGCGCCTGCGCGGCAAGGAGCCGATGGCCAAGCTGGCCGACAGCTACCGCAAAGCGCAGGGCGAGCGCGAGGTTGCCGGCAAGGTGCAGCTGCAGCGCAATATCGGCCGCCTGGTACTGGAATATCGCGAAGGCGAATACGTGCAGAACAGTCTGTGGATCGTGCGCAATCATTTGCGCGTGGTGCAGCAGGATGGACGCGTCGCCTTGCTGGCCGACTGTGCCGCCAACGCCTCCGAATTCCACCGTTACCGCAAGGCGTTTGCCGCACTTTGCCTCGGTGCGACGGTAGTGCGTGGCGGCAAGGGGGCGTAAGCATGCAGCAGTGGTTTGCCCGCCTCGGGTCGGGCTGGATGGTGATCGCCGCCCTGTGTTTTGCGCTGATGAGTTTCTTTGCGGCCAACCTTGGCACCCGTTTTGATTCTTTCGAGGTGCTGTTCTATCGCACCTTTGTCGGTCTGCTGGTGCTGTTGCCGCCGATGCTGCGGCGTCATGATCAGCTGCTCACGCCGCATGTCGGTGCCCACGTCAAGCGCAGCCTGATGGGCTACCTGTCGATGGCGATGCTGTTCTACGCGCTGGCGCACCTGCCGCTGGCTACCGCCGTCACCCTCAATTACACCTCGTCGCTATCGTTTGCGCTGTGCTTCGTGCTGCTGCGCGGCGAGCGGCTGTCGCCGCCGGTGCTGCTGGCGTTGCTGCTGGGTTTTGCCGGCATCAGTTTCATCCTGCGTCCTAGTTTTGACGCCGGACAATGGCTACCGGGACTGATAGGACTGGGTTCCGGCCTGTGCGCCGGGCTGGCGGTGTTCCATGTGCGCGAACTGGGCGAGCTGGGCGAAGCGCCACCGGTGATCGTGTTCTGGTTCTTCCTGCTGGCATCGCTGTTTGGCCTGGGTATCGTGCTGCTGCGCGGCGGCTTCGCACTGCCGGATCTGCCGGCGCTGTTGCAGCTGATCGCCGTTGGCCTGTTCGGCCTGTGGGGGCAGCTGGCGATGACGCGCGCCTACAAGGAAGGGCGCAAGTATCTGGTGTCCAGCCTGTCCTATCTCACCGTAGTGTTTTCCGCGCTGCTGGGAGTGCTGCTGCAGGGCCAGGCGCTGGCGTCATCGGCGCTGACCGGCATGCTGCTGATCGTGGCCTGCGGCCTGCTGGCGATTCGGGGCGGGCGATGAACGGTGCGTTGTGGATGCTGCTGGCAGCCGGCAGCTTCGGCCTGATGGGCGTGTTCGTGAAGTTGGCCGCGGCCACGCTGGGCACGGTGGAGCTGGTGTTCTGGCGCACCGCCTTTGCCGTGCTGCTGCTGGGCGGCAATGCCTTGCTGCGGCGGCAGTCATTTGCCACGCCGCTGCTGACGCGCCACCTGCAACGCGGGCTACTGGGTTACGTGTCGCTGCTGTGCTACTTCTATGGCATCAGCCATCTGCCGCTGTCCACCGCCGTCACCCTCAACTACACTTCACCGCTGTTTCTGGCGCTGCTGTCGGTGATTCTGCTGCGCGAAAAACTGGCGCCGCCGGCACTGCTGGCCATGCTGCTGGGCTTTGTCGGCGTGGCGCTGCTGCTCAAGCCGACACTGCTGGGGGTAGGCATGTGGCCGGGCGTCATCGGGCTGGCATCCGGTTTTCTGGCTGGCTGGTCCTATCTGCATGTGCGTGAACTGGGCCAGGCCGGCGAGGCGGAATGGCGCACGGTGTTCTACTTTGCGTTGATCTCCACCCTGGGCGGCCTGCTGCTGATGCTGGGGCAGGATTGGCAGCCGCTGACCGCGGCCAACCTGCCGTGGGTGCTGGGGCTGGGGGTGACGGCGATGATCGCGCAACTGGCGATGACCCGCGCCTACAAGGTTGGCCGCAAACTGCTGGTGGCCAACCTGTCTTATCTCACGGTGGTATTTTCCGCGCTGTTCGGCGTGCTGGTGTGGCAGCATGTGCTGAGCATCGGCGAACTGGCCGCCATGGGTTTGATTATTCTCAGCGGCATTCTGGCCAGCCGACGCTAGAATTCAGAAGAGAATGACCGTTGGCACCGCTCGCAAGGGGGGCTGGTTGCCGTTATCCAGAAAGGAGCCCGACATGATTTCCATCCGCGAACAGGAATATGGCCTGGATGTGGCACTGTTCAACGAGTTTACCCTCGGCGATTTCAAGCTGCTGGAACAGGCTCTGCTCAAGCGCGCCGAAGAGCACGGCAAGCCGGATGTGCTGCTGGACCTGTCCGGCATGAAGGATTTCACCCTCGACATGGCGATGGAAGAAGTACGCTTCATGCGCGCGCACGAGAACGATTTCGGTCGCTTTGCCATTGTGCGCAACGATGTGTGGATCAATCTGGCCGCGCACATCTCCGGCCTGCTCACCCGCAGCCATCCGGAGTATTTCGACACGGTGGAAGAAGCGCAGGCCTGGCTGCTGCGCCCGGTGGCGGTGTAGCGGCTACGGTGATAGTACAGGGCCCGGCATTGCCGGGCTTTTTTGTTTTCCGCGCCTGCCCGGCTTGCTTTTCCGGTGTATGCCGTTACAGTAGCGGCTTCCGTTTTTTCGTACAGAAGCACGCCGCATGTTGAAGAGCATCGCCAGCCGTCTGGCTACCGAACTGAATGTCCGCGAGGCGCAGGTCAGCGCCACCATCGACCTGATCGACGAAGGTGCCACCATTCCCTTTATCGCCCGCTACCGCAAGGAAGTCACCGGCGGGCTGGATGACACCCAGCTGCGCATGCTTGGCGAGCGCCTGACCTACCTGCGCGAGCTGGACGACCGTCGCGCCAGCATCCTGAAAAGTATTGCCGAACAGGACAAGCTGACGCCGCAGCTGGAGGCCGCCATCTACGGCGCCGACAACAAGACCACGCTGGAAGACCTGTACCTGCCGTACAAGCCCAAGCGCCGCACCAAGGCGCAGATCGCGCGCGAAGCCGGGCTGGAGCCGCTGGCCGACAGCCTGCTGGCCGACCCGACGCAAGTACCGGAAACGTTGGCCGCAGGCTATGTCGATGCCGACAAGGGTGTGGCCGATGCCAAGGCGGCGCTGGACGGCGCCCGCGCCATCCTGATCGAACGCTTTGCCGAGGACGCCGCGCTGCTGGGCCGCCTGCGCGAAAAACTGTGGAACGAAGCCGAACTGGCCGCCAGCGTGATTGCCGGCAAGGAGCAGGAGGGCGCCAAGTTCGCCGACTACTTTGCCCACCGCGAGCCGCTGAAAACCACGCCGTCGCACCGTGCGCTGGCGCTGCTGCGCGGCCGTAACGAAGGTGTGCTCAGCGTGGCGCTGAAATACCAGCCGGACGACACGCCCATCACCCAGCGTTCCAGTTACGAAGAAGCCATCGCCGCACAGTTTGGCGTCAAGGATGCCGGTCGCGCCGCCGACAAGTGGCTGCTGGACAGCGTGCGCCTGTGCTGGCGCGCCAAGATCTTCCTGTCGCTGGAACTGGAGCTGATGGCACGCATCAAGGATGCCGCCGATGCCGAGGCGATCAAGGTGTTTGCGGCCAACCTGAAAGACCTGCTGCTGGCCGCCCCGGGCGGCCCGCGTGCCACCCTGGGCCTGGACCCGGGCCTGCGCACCGGCGTCAAGGTGGCGGTGGTGGACAACACTGGCAAGCTGCTGGAAACCAGCACCATCTATCCGCACGAGCCGCGTCGCGACTGGGATCGTTCCATCGCCACCCTGGCGGCACTATGCACCCGCCACAAGGTCGACCTGATCGCCATCGGCAACGGCACCGCCAGCCGCGAAACCGACAAGCTGGCGCAGGAGCTGATCCGCGCCTTCCCGCAGCTGGGCATGACCAAGATCGTGGTCAGCGAGGCCGGCGCCTCGGTGTATTCCGCCTCCGAACTGGCGGCCAAGGAATTCCCGGATCTGGATGTGAGCCTGCGCGGTGCGGTGTCCATTGCCCGCCGCCTGCAGGATCCGCTGGCCGAGCTGGTGAAGATCGACCCGAAATCCATCGGCGTCGGCCAGTACCAGCACGACGTGAACCAGAGCCAGCTGGCGCGCAGCCTGGACGCGGTGGTGGAAGACTGCGTCAACGCGGTGGGCGTGGACGTCAACATGGCGTCGGTACCGCTGCTGACCCGCATCTCCGGTCTCAACAGCACCCTTGCGGCCAACATCGTCGCGCATCGCGATGCCAACGGCGCGTTCAAGAGCCGCCGCGAGCTGCTGAAAGTGAGCCGCCTGGGCGACAAAACCTTCGAACAGGCCGCCGGCTTCCTGCGCATCATGGGGGGCGATAATCCGCTGGATGCGTCTTCGGTGCACCCTGAAGCTTACCCGCTGGTGGAAAAAATCGTCGGCCACAGCGGCCGCGCGGTGAAGGATATCATCGGCGACATCAGCTTCATCAAGAGCGTGCGTCCGAGTGAGTACACCGACGAGCGCTTCGGCCTGCCGACGGTGATCGACATTCTGAAGGAGCTGGAGAAACCGGGCCGTGACCCGCGTCCGGAGTTCACCACGGCTACCTTCCAGGACGGTGTGGAGGACATCAAGGATCTGCAGCCGGGCATGGTGCTGGAGGGCGTGGTAACCAACGTCGCCAACTTCGGTGCCTTCGTCGATATCGGCGTGCATCAGGATGGCTTGGTGCACATCTCGGCGCTGGCCAACAAGTTCGTGGACGACCCGCGCACGGTGGTGAAGGCTGGCCAGGTGGTGAAGGTGAAGGTGCTGGAGGTGGACGTGCCGCGCAAGCGTATCGCACTGACCATGCGCCTGGACGACGAGCCGGGCACTAGCAGCCGTAGCGGCGCCGGTC